>NZ_JAJDWC010000149.1 GCF_022825805.1 Phaeobacter sp. | reverse complement strand
CAAAATCACTCCGGAGCAACTCGACCTCTTCGCAACCCTGAACCTGCCAAAACCGGCCTGACAGCCTGTTGTCGTCACACAAACGCCACTTCCGGGTGAAAAATATCAAATACTTACGCGATTAACTGTCGAACTTGGGATGCCCGTCCCGTCATCGTTAAACTTGGCCACTAAGAGCTGGCCTTCACTCAGAAATGTTGAGGTATCCCCACCGGGAGCATAGATATCTCGGCTCACCCATTTGTACATGTACTCGCCACGCTCATCGTCGCCCATATAAACAACAACCTGACCGTTTGGCGCCAGTACACAAGCTGCGTTTTCATGCTTAAACCGGCCAAGTGCCGTATGTTTGACAGGCGTCGCATCTGGGTTCCACGGATCAATCTCCACGATATAACCCGCCCGGTGCGGCTCATTGGGGTTCTTGGTGATGTCAAAGCGTGTATCGAACCCATGGTAATTATAGCGGCCCGGGTCCACTTTGGTCGACACGCCATAGCGCTTGAACCCGGCCGCATGAATCTCATCCAGAACAACCTCTTCGGTAGTGCCAAAGTAACCGTTGAAATTCTCTTCACAGGTCAGATATGTGCCCCACGGCGTGCGACCTGATCCGCAATTGTTGAAGGTGCCAAGTGATTGCGTCCCAGTTGGATCGGCATCTGTCTTCAAAAGGTCGTGACCCGCTGCTGGGCCATCGATGATCATCGGAGTGCGGTGGTGAATGCGGCGATTATAGTGGCTGTCGACAACCACATCCCAACCGTTCTCGCCTTCTGCAACTTCCATCACGGTGACACCCTGGAAGTTCTGCAGGCGGGTCACATCATCAGCGGAGATGGGTTTGCCTTTCTGTTCGGCTGGCAGGTTGATCTTGCCGTTGACGTGTTCTGAATTCACCAGAAGAAGTTCGGTTCCACGCTTGTGAAACAATTCCATACCATCGGTATTTTCGCCAAAGACACGGTCAGAGCCATTGGTTGGGATACCCGCGCTTGCATCAAACGCAGGTGCGTCGCTGAATAGCGGATCACCCCAACGGACCAACACGTCCCAAATGTAGCCTGGTGGCACATGGACGGTGCCGTCCGTTTGCGGTGCAATCTGATCAAACGCAAAGCGGGATGCCTGCTGAACGCTTGCGAAGGTTCCGTTCAGAAAACCGGCCCCCATGACCGCCGCACCGGACCCAAACGCAAGCGCACCCCCGAGAAAGCCCCGACGCGATACTGCCCGTTCAACTACCAGGTCAAAATCTTGCACATCGCTGCGCGGGAATTTCATCTCGTCTTCGTCATCGAACGACAGGTCATCATAGTTAATTTGAGACATTTTCTACTCCTAATGGACCCCGAAATGGCATTTGAGACGAGCAGCGGACAAACGACATGTTCAAAGCCTGTGCGACAAACAGGTTTCAGTTTTGTAAAAACAAGTTTCCAACGGCCATGCCGTTTTGCGCGAGGTGACCGACAGCGCATCGACTTTGAGACATATTGCCACTCTCGCACCATTCGCAAAGCGGCCTTTCAAGTACAGAAGTTTAACGAAAACAATGTCCTGCATCTTCCCAGTTTAAGCAGCGCGCAGCGAATGGTCTCCATATCGTGTGAAAGAGTTCAAATGCATGGCAATGCATTCCGATGAAACCTACGCACCCTATGTCGCAATGCACCAATCTATGTTCCGGTATCATCAACTCACGGTGAATGTTCATAGACGTCTAGGACGTCATCGGCTCAACAATTGAGCGCGCGGCGCTTTGTGTGGTGCGCAGAAGCCTAGCCTCGATAAGATCCTGCGCGAGAGTTGCACTCGAGCTTTGGATGCGTCCCTGCCCACCCATCACTGATAAAAGCAGCGTGACATGTGGCTCTGGCAGGGCCAGCTCACCGTTGTCGGATTTCACCAACCAGCGCCGGTCGATCTGCCACAGAAAGAGCGGGCCTGCCAGGTGCAGATCCGTGGGCACAGACACCGTGCCGCCGTGGCCGGTCCTATTCACGTCATTCTTGGATGAACTCAAAACGGCGGATTGCAGCGCGTGATGGAACCCGATGGCGCTCTGTACCCAAGGCAGAAGATCAGTCTCGCCAGAAAGGTCGAAAAGATAATGAAAGCGCCTAAAATCAGTCTTGATCTCTGTTGAAATCCCGGTGGCTCTGGCGATGCGGCGGGCCATCCATTTGCGCCGACCATTTGTATCTCCGGTGCGGCAGAGTAGTGCCTCGACCTCTTCACGCAGCATTGCGCGGCAGGCATCCACGGCTAGATCAGCGTCTCCCTTATCCAGCGCGCCACAGAGGTCGTCAAAGAACTTGGCTGCGATGCGCCAATGGCGATCCGCTCGTTTGGCGGCATAGTCGGCCGGGCTGCAAGCAGCCAGTAGCGTTGACCAGAGCGGCGCACCGATTAGCACTTTCGCAGAGGTGAACTTCTCCATTCGCAGAATGTCGTCGCCCTTGGTGAACCAAAATCGCGGGGCGGCACGCAGGTCGCAGATGCGGCGCGCCTCGTCAATTGTGACCACGAGGGTTTCGGTGGGCACACCTTGGAACACCCCGGCCTGGTAGCGGCGTAACGGTGTTTCGACATCCGAATCCGGGCTAATAATGGCGATCAGATCATAGTCAGAATGCGTTGTGGCCCAGCCACACGCCCGGGAGCCGGTAACCGCGCCTGCGAGAAGCTGTGCGCCGAAGATTTCGCGCAGGTAGGCTGCGAGCGCCGTATAGGGCACCGTGTCGGGCGTTACATCTGTTTCCGGCAGCTGCGATTGAGTCATGTCATGACCTCCTGTTGGGGTCGCGCTGTGGCGCTGTCTGGCGTCTCATAGCTGCCAAAAAAGGCATCGAGCAGTGACGGTGTCATCGCAACCACACCAGTTGGAGCAAGTCCGGTAGCTACGATGGCTTCATCCAATGAGGCAAATGCGGGCAGCGACATGCGCCGCAACATACCTCCCGCCGCTTCGAGATCTGGGCTGTCCGGGGGCAAGCATAGGACATGTTGCGCCATGTCCAGAGCCGGCAATAAGACACCTCGGATATTCTGATAGTGCGCCGCCTTTTGAGTGTAGGCGCGAATGAACCCGTCGCACGGCGCACGGGCATCAGCCACCGCGCGAACACTCTCGAGCGCGTTTGGAAAGGTGATACGGGCCTGCGCAAGCAGAGTATCAAAGCTCCTATCCTCTGTCTCTCTCGCGCGTTGTGCCAGCGCGGCATAGGCGTTGCCATGTGCAAGCGTTTCTGCCAGCCAGATGTGTTGGGCTAGTGTCACGCTGGCGGTGTAGGATGTGTCATGGGGCGAAGGTGAGCCATCATGGCCGGCTTGCATGGCGCTGATCACTTCGATCATCAGATGGCGTGGCCCGGCGCAGACCTCTTTGCGGCCAATTAGCTGGCCCGAGGCTTCGGCATGATCGGCAATTGCAGCGGGAGTGGCATCAGCGGGCACAAGCCGGGCCTGCATCACCGCGCCAAGGCAGCCTTCGTAAACGCCATGGCCAAGCTTGGCCGCTGTGGCTTCCACCCTGTTGGGTGGCTTTGCTGTGGCCGTGGCAAGCATGATTGGTTTGGGCGCGTGATAGGCTGCATGACTGACCCGAAGCGTCAGATGCAGCGGATCCATCGGGCCAAAGCACGCGGCAACCGCATGGGACAGCCCTCTGAGATAAGACAGTACCTGGTGACGGCTAGCCATGAATTGTTGCAACGCGCCCACATTCATGGGCCGTTCATGGCTTCGACGCTGACCAGGGTAACGGCAGGTGCGGTAGTTCTTCGTCTCGAGCTGCCATCGCAACGACCGCCCTTCAAGAAGCGGACGACCATCGTCGCCAAGCGCCTCCATCGGAGGAAAATATCGAAACACCCCGCAGGTGAGAACGGTCTCGAGTGGGATTTGGTAGGGTGGGCAAATGGGTAGCATCATGGGGTCTCTTGCACAAGAGATCGCAGGCCGGGATCAACCCGATAGTGACGGTTGGCCTGAGCGATGGTCGTCGCGCGGTGGGCGGTCATCAGGATGGATTTGTTCAAGGCGCGGAGATTGTCGAAGATCTTTTCTTCGGTGGTCTCGTCGAGATTGCCTGTGAACTCGTCCAGCACCAGCACATCGGCACCCTGGTAAAGAGCACGGGCCAGAAAGAGTCGCTGGCGTTCGCCCGCCGACAGGGTATTGCCGTTGCCTGATACAGGCGTGTAGAGTCCACCGCGCGTCTTACTGATGAACCCGGTGGCGCAGGCCTGGTCGCAGACCTCACGGACGCGGACCATGTTGGGATGCGAGGCGAAACCGGTGATGTTTTGCAGCAAGGTGCCGCTGAAGAGCTGGTCTTCCTGCATAACTGTGCTGACACGGCGCGTGAGGGTGCGGCGCGAATAGCTTTGCAAAGGCTGATCATACCAGTCGATCGTGCCGCGTTCAGGGCTGTAGAGCCCCAAGATCAGCTTGAGCAGCGTGCTTTTCCCAGTACCCGATGGGCCGGTAATCACAACAATTTCAGACTGATATAGCGTAATTTCGACCCGTTTCAAAACTCGTTTCTGATCGGCCTCGTAGCGAAAACCCACGTCATTGAGGCGTAGCACGGGAGCGTCCGTGGTCGGCCGATGCGTCACGGGAATGGCGTTTTGACCCTGACGGGTATCGTCAAAATCCGACAACGGGTCCTGCGGTTCAAGCGCTAGCGCGCTGAGATCGCGCAGGTAGAGCCCGATATCCCAAAGCCGCCCAACCTTTTGAGTGAAACCCGCCAGCATCACTGTGACCAGCAATAGATAAAAGGTTAGCCCAAAAAAACCACTTATGGTGACGGCACCCTGAAGATAGGCGACGCAGCCTAACCCAACCATGGAGAAGCGGGTGACCGAGAGCAGGACCTCACCCAGCGTATCGGCAGCCCCGTCGAGTCTGCGCAAGGCTGAGGTACTGTCTGAGGCTCGTTCGTAACTGATCTGCCAAATCATGTCGCGCACAGCTTCGAGCCCGCTGGTTTTGATAAGCTGGATGTTTCGCAGGTTTTCCCGCAGGGTCGTGCCTTCGTTGGCGTTGATTAGCAAAGATTGACGTAGCGGGCGCTGCCTGCGGCGCAGAAGCGTTAGTATGCTCACCATGTAAAGCACCACAAGTGTCAGGAGGCTCGCGCCCACCATCGGATTGAGCACAGAGCACAGTACCACCAAGACCGACAGGGTGGAAAGTTCGACCACCGCATCAATGCAGCCGTCCGATACCAGTCCTCGCACTGCGCGTAGTGCGGCAAAATACTGGGTGATCGTGCCGGTGGACTTGCGCTGAAAGAAGCGAAAATCCAGCCGTAGGAGCAACCGGTTGAGATAGCGGGACAAGACATAGTCAACATCGCTGACTAACCGGTCGGTGAGTGTGCGTCTCATGGATTTGAAGAGTGCCACGCAGGCTACCGCCAAAGCCGCGACCCCCAACGCAGGCAGCAGCATCGTGGCGTTGCGCGGCCAGAGGACAAATTCCATCACGAACTTGATGAACAGAGGAAACAGGAACAACCCCAGCTGTCCGCCAAGCGCTACCACCGCGATCAGCGCCATCTGTCGCCACGCTCCGGGAATCGAGGTTAGGATGGACAGCAGCGATAGCTTGTCGAGGCGACCCAGATCAGGACTGGCCACGCGCGCGTCGAATTCCAGTGCGACACCGGTAAAGCGCGCTGACATCTCGGCCCTCCCTAGCACATAGCGGCCAACGGCGGGGTCGCGCACGTGAAAGCTCTTACCATTTACGTGTGTCAAAACAACGAAATGATACATCCCGAAATGCAGAATCGCAGGCAGTTTAAGCTTGGACAGATCATCAAGATCCACGCGAACTGCTCGGCCACAGAGCCCGAGTTCACGTGAAATCATGAGCAGGTCAAGAAGGTTCGTGCCGTCCGCTGGCGTCGGAAATCGAGCCTTCAGAATGGCAAGGTCTACAGACTTGCCCTGCAGAGCCGAAACGATTGCCAAACTGGCAATGCCACAATCGGCGCGATCTTCCTGCAGGATATCCCTTGAAAAGATATTCACGAATTAGCACCGATCAGAATGTCCAAAAGTCTCAGCCTTTCTAGAGAAATAAGCAACTTTTCACCTACAATATAATTCCCGCCTGATTGGAAGTTATTCGCCGATGGGTTTAAAACTAAGCGCGGCCTATCTCCGCGCCAATCCACACTCTCAACACTGGCAGATAAATTCGGCTCTTGTAGGGCTGCAAGCAATGTTGCACCCGACCGGACAGTGACATCGCCGCGACGTTCGGCATGGCGCGCAATCTGTGGTGAGACTTCAAAATGCACGCTGTCACCTTCTACACTCAGCGTACCTTCAATCAGAACACGCTTTTCGATGGGCACAAGAAACAGTACCACGACTGCGGCGAAGACCAGAACGGAGAACACGGAGACAAGAGAACCCGACGCGGATCGTTTACGGACCGCTCTTTGTAGGAACGTCGCTTCATTCACCGCAACAAGTGCAGACTGCCGAAACAAATAATGTGCCTGACCGCCTTGAAATTTCGTTTCTATTTCAGCCATCTAAAGTCATACTCTTTTGTTTTGTCAGCTGCGTGACATCAAAGTTCAAAGACCAGACAACCGCAAAAAATATTTTGATTAGCCCCCCCCAGCCACGGCCAGGGGGGGCGCCACGCTGCTTAGCACACGCCGCAGCCGCCGCCTGTACCGCCTGTTGACGACGAGCCGCGGCCGCCGGAAACCATCAACATCTCCTCTTTGGTCAGCTCACGAATGGCGGGTTGCTCAGCGACTTTCTTGTTTTCCTTAGTCATGTCTAAGTCTCCTTTGTTTGACATGTGTACCGGTTGTCGACGACCGTAGTCGCCACAACCAAATCAGTAAGGGTCATTGGCTTCTTTGTTCAACTCAAAAATCACCTTAGGGAAGAATTTTTTCTTTATTGTATTGTTTTGGGTTGTTAAAAATTTTGTCGATGATAGTGAATAGCTTCACAAAGAAATTATCCTTGCCATGGATCTGGAAGTTTTGAGCCATGATTTTTTATTACCCTGTTCGAGAATGACATGGTTTGCGCGCGAAGTAAGGACTTTACCCATTGACACATAGAAACCTGATTGAGCACGACTCGCCACCCTCAGATGGATCACGCACGCGGCTTGTAGAGTTCACTGGGCGCGGATGGATCAGTAATCATGAAGCAGATTGGGACCTGCCAGATGCCCGCCCTCTAATCACGCCGCGGTCGCATGTTTTTACCATAGGTAGCTGCTTTGCTCGAAGTGTGGCGGCTCATCTGTCAAAGCGCGGTGTGAAATGTGAATTCAGCGACGCGCTTGGCCTGCATTACAATCCTGGGACGATTCTTCGCGAGATGCGGCTAGCCGCAGGAGAACAGATGAGCGGGCATCTTTGGACGCTTGAACGACGCGGCCAGCGTCGTTTTGTGGACCCCTATCGCAACAAGGTCTGGTCATCCGACGAAACCGAAATTCGGGAGATGCAAGACAAAATTGTTGCGCGTAACAAGACTCGCTTTGCTCTAGCCGATGTTTTTATCGTGACGTTGGGGCTAAGCGAGATCTGTGAGGAGCGGATTGGCGAGCAGTGGTCTATCGTCAACCGCGTGCCGGTGCGTGGGCTTGTAGGCACGCATGACTTTCGCAGCCGAGTGCTGCCGACATCGGAAGTGGTATCGCTGATAGGCGGGATCATCGCCACGATCCGCAGTGCCAAATCGGCTGAGACTGCGATTTTGTTTACTGTCTCACCAGTTCCGCTAAAGACAAGCTTGCAACCGCGTGATCCGCGGGTATCAAACGCCCTGTCGAAAGCGCGGCTGTTAAGCGGACTGCACGAATGCCTTGAAGCTCTTGGCGATCCGTACTGCCACTACTTTCCAAGCTTTGAATATTTCAACGGCCCCAACCAGCCAAAAATGTTCCTACCTGATGGCCGTCATGTACGCGATGCGGCGGTGGATGGCGTGATGCACCATTTCTTGGCCGCCTATTGCGCGCCGGAATTGTCCGCGCCGGGTGCAGAAGGGCTGAAGTCATGAAGCAGGAGCAGCAAACGCAACATTCCGTTGGAGATGCTGAGTGGTTTTCACTGCACGGCAACATAGATCCGGACATGGTAATGCCAATGATGAGCACCGCCGCGGCGGTGCTTGATCTTGAGCTACGTCAGACCGGGGCGGGGCGAGCCGAACTGCTCCGCGACAACCGCACACCGCTGGCGCTTGCTTGGCGCGAAACGCCCCTGCCTGCACGGATGATGCAGCGCCACCTTGCGCAGGAGGCGCGGTATTGCGAGATTTTCGTGGCCGGGCAGCGTGCGAAGCTAGACAGCGGCGCGGCGCAGTTCGTCACCCAGTTGTCGCGCCTGATCGAAAGTTACAGTGCCGATGAGCTGAACGAAATCCTGCGATCTCTGCCGTTATTGCAGCAATTTGCCGGGAATTTGCGCGGCGCGTTCGAGGGCTGGTCGATCATTTTCCGCGATCATTTTCTTGAGGATACACTGGGGCTGGCGTTGACGCTGCTACGATGTGATCTGCCGCCTGATCAGTTATTGGTGCTGGCCAAGGGTGATCGCACGCAGAATCGCCATCGGGTGCAGGCGACGATCGAGCGCCAGGGCGTGGAAACCGGTGTTCTGGACAATTCTGTGATTGACGGTACAGGCGGCGATCCGACGCTTCTGGCACAGGCCGAGGCGCGGATAGAGGCCTTTATCCGGCAGGCGCATGCCAAGGGGCGCCGGGTCATGGTGATCGACGACGGCGGGCTGATCGGATGGTTTGCCAAGCGCGCAGATGCCGGGCTGCGCATTGACGCTGCGGTAGAGCTAACGGTGGCAGGCCTCAAGCGGATCGCCGCACTCGGTGAAATCAACTTGCCAGTGTTCAACTTGGCGCAATCCGATCTCAAGCATCAATTGGGATATCACGAGATTGCCGACGCCTGTATAGGCCGAATTCGTGAGATACTCCCCGGCTATAAGCTGCGCGGGCGCGCGGTGCTGTTGCTGGGTTACGGCATGCTGGGCGAGCGGCTAGCGCAACGACTGCGTGATGCGGGGGCACATGTGAGCGTCGTTGACCCGGATATGCTGCGCCTGATCATCGCGGCAGAGGCGGGCTATACCACCTATCGCAGCGCCCGGGCTGCCTTGCGCGACAGCAAGAGTTTTTTGATCTGTGGCACTTCGGGTGATATGGCGCTGACCGAGGCTGATCTTGACGCTCTACCCGACGGCGTATTCCTGGCGCCGTTCGCGACGCGCGATTTCAGCGTGCTGCGCCGGGTGAGCCATATGCGCAAGGTGCGCGAGTTACCTTTCACGGGTCTGCTCTATCAACTGGACGAGACGCGAACAGTTACCCTGCTCGGCGATGGGCGGTCGCTCAACCTGTTCGAGGGATTCAGCATTCCCAATGAATGCTACGACATTTTCAAGGCCGGCGCCTTGCTTGCCACGGCCGAGCTTTGCACCAGTTTCGAAAGATTTGATCCTGGTGTGCATATCGCGCCGGTCAACGAGGTCATCACGCGGTCCGGATTGTTCGAAGCCTATTACGACCGCTACCTATCGCGCTCCGGCGGCTTGCCCGCGCCGGATGCATCGCCGCAAGAGACATTCGTTTCGGCCTTGCATGGGGCGAATGTTGCTGTGGTGGGCTATGGTGTTGCGGGACGGTTGCACGCGCGCATCCTCAAGGAATTCGGGGCAAACGTCTGTATCGTGGATCCAAGGTTTCAGAATCTGCCCGATACCTATCAGGTCGAAAATATCCCCGAGCTGGTGGCCAGCCTTGGCGATATGGTGAAGATCTGGACCGTCAGTTGCCCCACCCATGAGCATCTCAACTCGGTGAGTCAAATCCTTCAGGTGGCGCCAACAGCTCGTATCCTGTTGGAAAAGCCGGCCTGCCAGGCCCATGAGATCGAACTGTTTCGTGAACTACTTGACTCGCATCCGCAGGCGCGTGTCGTGATCGTCGACCAGTATCGTCATTTCGCTGTGATTGATCGATTTCGAGAGATCGCCGAGGCGTATTTTGGCGACCGCGGGGCCGATCAGATCGAGATCCGCTTCCATAAGGACCGGAGAGATCAGATCGATACCGGCCGTTTCATCGACCATTCCTATGGGGTGCTGGGATACGAATGGCTGCACATGCTCACCATTCTCGAACGGATTCTCGGGCCGGATTTTGACAACTACCGCGCCCAGGGGGTGAGGCGCTCGGAATTTACGGTCAAACAGCATCCCCATCTGATCAATTCCGCTGTGCATGAAACAACGTTTCTACAACGTGGCGTCACAGACATGAAAATTTCGCTGAGCTCAGACATCCTGCGCCCGCTGGACAATGCGCAGCTGGGGCCAGTGCCGGCTGATCCCGACGCGATCGGGCCCTGGCGCAAGGGGTTACGCGGCCTCGATGCACGCGAGAGGGTTTGCATTTTGCGCCGCGGAGCGGTCGAGGTGACGCTCTATCTTGATCCGGTCACGGCGCAGGAGGGCTGGCAATTGCCACGCAATCATCACCGGATCATTGCGACCCGCGAGGGTGTGGTGATCAGCGACCATATTTTCGCGGAATCGCCAATGCACAATGCACTGAAATCCGCAATCGACAGGTTGGCAAGCACTGACGACATGCCGGTGCCGGACACTCGGTCACTGCAACGAATCTCGGAAATTGCGGGCGCATTACGCGCAGGGGCGCACGACACGCTTCACAACGTGTGCTGGAGCGCGGAATAAATGTCACAGATGCCTGCCACCACAACTCTCGCCCCGCAGCGTAAACTGGCTGACCAGCCCGCCGCTTGGCTGATTGGGCTTGCTGGGGTGGAGGCCCCCGTAATCCGGATCGAAAGCGACACCCGTCCACTGGAGGCCTCAGTGCTCAATCTGCCGCCACCTTTCACTCGTTTGCCCTCGGATGCTCCTTTGGATTGGCAGGAGGACTGGACCATCGAAAGCAGCCTCGGCCCACTCGAGTCGCAATGGCCTGATGCGAATAGGTCGTTGGGCGTGTTCCGCCCCGGTTCATCCGAGCCGTTTTGCTGGACGTTCGAGACGCTGAGCGCGGAGGAATGTGTGCTCTGGCTTGAAGACGAACGTGCCGGCGCGCGCGCATTCATGCATGTGGACCTGCGCCGTCGCCGTATTCTTTTGCGTGAGGACAAGGCCCAGAGCCGCTGGCTGAGCCGGATGGTGCGCAATATCCACGCGGCCTATCTCGTTCATACCGGCTGGCAGCCGTTACATGCCTGCGCCTTTCCGGCAGGCGGGCGGATTGTTGTCTGCATCGGTCAGCGCGGCGCGGGCAAATCGACGCTCTCTTACCTTGCAGCGCAGCGCGCAGGCGGATTCTTTGCCGATGACATGGTACTGATTCGCCCCACAGATGACGGGGAATGTAAAGTGCTGGGCTGGCCTGGGCGTTTGGCTGTGCGGCGCAAGGTTCTAGAACAGACTCTTGGCGCGGCGCACACCAAGGATATTGAGCCAAGGCTCAGGCGTGGATTGGCGCAGAGCCATGGGCATCCGCGTGGCGACCGGTTTGCCTTTGATCACGACGAAATTGCCCCGCTTCTCGGGATCGACTACGTGACTATGCGCAAGGCGCCGTTGCGCATAGCGCGGATAGAGGCCCATGCGGGCTACCCGGAGCTGTCGCCTTGGACCCTGGGCGGGTTGCATACGGAAGATCTGTCGCATGGACGGGACCGGCGGCATTTCACTGATCTGGTTGGATTTTATCGCGGTACACCTAGCGCTGTCGAGCACGACAGTCTGATCAAGAGTATCCAGGCCGAGGTCAGCCGGATGCAGATGCCCTTCGATCTGACCGAACATTTCGACAACCTATGGCAGCACCTTGTTGGATAGGCGTGCATTCATACCTGCAATCACAGAGGCGCGCAGCATCGCCTTTGATTACGGCGGCACGCTGGTGCATTCCACGCCCGCACCGCCCCCCTGTCTGATCGCGGAGATCTGTGCTCAGGAGGTGAATAGCACTTTGCCTCGGGATTTTGGTACAAGACTGGCGCGCGGAATGGAGCGCGCAGCCGAGATCTACCGCACCGGTAGCGGGGACAAGTCGTTGGTGCGGGTGGTTGCCGAGGCCGCCGGGCCGAACACAATGAGCACCCTGCAGATTTCTGCCTGTCTCGCGCGGGCTTGGGACACACAATCGGCCGAGCGGCTCTTGCCCGGGGTAGCAGGGGCGTTGGGTGCTTTGTCCAGTGCAGGTTTCCGACTGGTTCTTGCGAGCAATACGCGGCGCAGCGCCGAGGCGCGTGGCGAGGCGCTTGAACGGCTGGGAATCGCGCCGTTGTTTTCAGACATTGTCGTGTCTAGTGCGGTTGGCAGCGCCAAGCCAGAACTCGCCTTTTTCGATGCCGTGCAGCAGGCCGCGCTGGCTGCGCCCACAGTATTTGTTGGCGATTCCTTTCGGCGCGACGTGTTGGGCGCTTTGCGGGCGGGCATGGCTGCAATCTGGGTTGCACCAACGTCAAAGCCACAACTGCGGCGCTGTATCGGCATTTCCGATGGGGTCGCACGTCTGCCAGAGATGTTGGGGGTGGCGACATGAGCCTGCGAGAAGAGTGCCAAGGCCGCGTGCGTTTCGAAAATGGCGCGGTTACGGTTACGGGCCCGCCGCGCGGACCTGTAACCTGCCAGGCGATTGCCAGCATCATTAGCCCAGGAACAGAACTGCGCATTTTAAAAGGCACCCCCGAGAGCGGGCTGCACACACCCGGCTATATGACACTGCGGCGTGGTCCGGATGGGCGGGCCCGTCTTGATCCCGTGCCCCATGGCGCGACCTTTCCAACAGGTCGGTCCCGGTGGCTAAACGTCCCGGAGGGCGCACCTCTGCACATGATTGCTGCGGCGCGGTTTCAACTGATGGCGGCTACGACATTACAGCAAGCGGGCTTTAACGCCGCGCATGAGGCCGTGGTGCTCGGGTCGGGGCCCGTGGCCGTGGGCTGTGTTCTAGAGCTTATGCGGCGCGGTCTTGACCAAATCATCGTTGTGACGGCACGTGCCGATAGCGTTTTGCTCACCTTGGGCGCGGTGACACTTGTCCCGCCCGACGACATGCATCCTTCGCCTTGCGTGATTGATTGTACCGGCGCACCGGACCGGGCCGTGGCGGCAACCGAACGCGGCGGTTGGCTGGGTCTGTTGGGTACTCCTGCGCCGGATGCCCGGGTTGATGCGCTGGAACTGCACCGTCGTGGGTTGCGTGTTTTTGGATTGCACGAGCTGGGCCCGCCGCCATCGGAATACAGGGCGATGTTTGACACGGTATTAGCCTGGCACAAGGCGCAGGACTGGCATGATCTTTTGGCTACTTGGTGCCGTGTCTTGCCAGGCGAGCAAGCGCCCACGCTATACCGAGGGATAATGATGCGGGAGGATTTACCGCCGTTCTTGTGCCTGGATTGGACAGCAACATGACCGATCAGGTCCCCTTTTCGGCGATGCCGCAAGCGCTCGGGTTTTACAGCATCGGGCTGCGGCCCGTTGCGCCCCGTACGCTTGAGCGCTTCTTGCACGAAAATGACGTGCCAGCGCTTGATCTGCGGGCTGGCATACGAGGCTTTGGCCTGCTTGACCGACCAGTGGCAGAGAGCCGTGCGCTACTGCGTCGCCTGCATAGAAAAGCGCCCTTGCGGATGATTGCGAGTGACGTCGATCTGGGCGATATCTTTGCGCCGGAACGCCACGACGAGGCCCGCGACAGCATCCTTGCGCTGGATGCGCTGCTCAGCGATGTGCCGCAGTGCCCGATCCGACTGTTGGGCCGGTATGTGCCGCAACCCGCCGAGATCGAGTGTTTGCAAGAGCGGATTGCATTTTGGCCAAGGCGCGGCCTGTTGTTGGAATTGCATGATCCGGATTGGTTTCACCCCAACCGGGCCGCGCCATGGCGTTTATGTGCGGCCTGGCCAGAACTGCGGGTGCTGCTCGACAGTGATCAAATCGCCCAAGCGATGGCGCGCCATGGTACCTCCCCGGTGGCGGCCAGCCTTGCCGAGATGCGCGAACATGTTGGTATGGTGCATCTGTGTGATCCGGGCGACGGGCTGGACCAGAACGCCACCAACATGATCGCGCAGATCATTTTTTCCCAGAAACAGTCCGGCCTGCCGGTGCCGGTGGGGTTCGAGTTCACCGGCCTGCACCGAACGATTGTGCACAGCGCGAGGGCCTATGCCAACGCACGCGCACATTGGCAGAGCCTCTTAGCGGTGATACATTTTGCCTGATTGGAAAGCCCCCATGACCCAAACAGATCACATCCCTCGCGCGCCCGATGAGGCCGCCGTTCTTGCCCTGTTGAGCGATGCCGGCGGTATCTCTCCCTTTCAGGTCGAGCGGATCCCCCATGGCCAGGGCACGGTTAATTACCGGGTCGACACCCGCACTGGGCGATTTTTCGTCAAAAGTTATTTTCCGGGAGCCGATCTGGTCGCCGAGAACGCTGCCATCGCGCTGAGTGAGCGCGCGCGGCAGGCAGGGATCGCGACGGCACGGCCAGTATGTTTTGGCACCGGGCGGTTTGTTGTACAAAATGAGGATACCGCGATCTCGGTCTGGTACTGGGTGGACGGGCAGATGCGCACCCAAGGGCTTGGCCCATCGGCATTGCACGACATCGGCAATGTTCTCGGGCAATTGCACAAAGCGTTGCACGGCCAGGCCAACAGCCGCGCGTGCGCCGACAAGACAGACCGTTTTCTCGCAACACGTCCGGCCACTATTCACGATCAGATCGACCGCATCGAGGCGGCCGTTCAGTCCCGGATCGGCAAGATTGGTGGCACAGATTTTGATCATGTAGCAGTCCGCGCGCTTGCGGAACGCCGGGCGCAATTGGAACGGCTGCCTGGCCTCATGCAAAGCCTGCCGGCGCTATCTTCGCAGTTAGTGCATGGCGATTACACGACGCTCAACCTCTTGTTCGAACAGGACCGCGTTTGCGCCGTGCTCGACTTTCGCCCTCCCGAGCCATTTTTGGTGTCATGGGAGCTAGGGCGCATTGCTTTCAACCCCGACCTTATCGCCGCCGGTGGCGATTGGCTAACGCCTGCGAAATGCGTGATTAAGGGTTATCTGGACGCTGATGTCGGACTGGCACGCGAAGATATCCTGTTTTGCGGGCGCGTGGCGCTGATCCAGTTGCTGAAAAGCCTATACGGGATCAAGCAACATTACATCGCACCCGCGCCGTTGCAGGATGACCTGGATCGGTTCTGGGCAGATCGGCATCTGAGCGTAAACCGGATGTTGGCGCAGCTGGACGAGATTGACGCCATGCTGATTTCAGTCACGCGCTAGGCTGGGGAAGAAATGGTCGATCAGCCAACATACTTTTCCGTCGGCAACCTAGTGGGGGTCATTCCAGCCCCGCCACTCAGCGCAGCGGAGCGGCACGAATTACACCAGCGTGTGCCTGGGTTGCGATTTGAAACCGCGCCCGCCCGGACATCTGCCCGATTGGAACGGAGTACTGGGATACAGTTGGGCAGCAGCACTATCGCACGGCCTGCGCCTGGTGCACCCCGCGCCCTGCGTCGCGCCGTCAACGCCGCCTTGACGCTCGAGTCGTTGCGCGATGATACGGTGATGCTGCATGGGGTTGTTGTCGCGCGTGGTGTTGAGGCGCTTGTGATCCTTGGGGATTACAATGCGGGCAAAACGCGATTGGCGCTGGCGCTGACCGAACACGGGTTTGGAGGGTTGGCGGGTGATCTGGCTCTGATCACGGCGCAGGCATCGGTGTCGGGTGGCACACGGGCTGTCTTGTCCAAATGGCCGGTGGATGCGGTAGGGCACACACTGCCGCGCTCGGATCTTGGCTTGCCGAACGGCGCGGTGCGCTGGCAGGCCGCGCAATGCCCCGGCGGTCCCTACCCCGGCTGCAATATCACGCGAATGGTGCAACTGTTGCCAAAGAACGCACAGACGATCCCACCTTCCGTCGACCCGGTGGACGCACTGCGCGCCGCCGTTCAGCGCGCTCGCGCCCGCGCTATCGAAGATGCCGATTGGCATGCGATGCAACAGCACCGTCCCGACATCGTGACAACGCAGGATCGACTGATCCGGGTGCTTGCAGCCCGCTTACCAATGAGTGTCATTGCCGCAGATTTCCCGAGTTGCATCGTGCAGACGTTAGCGTTTGTGAATTGATCCCAGCATCAGAACCACAGGCGCAGCGAAAGCTCACTTGGTCCGGGTAGTGTTGAAAAAGTCTGTTGATTGGTTGGTCTGGCGCTGGTTGGGGTCGATTCCGGCTGAGTGCAGAATAGGCACAACTGGCCCGAAGCTGCATATTTGGACGTTATCGGGAACACAATAAGAACGCACGATTTAGCAGCCACTCGATATGCCGTTCTCAAATTGGGAAGAAGCGGACAAAGCGCCCTTTCACTGCGGGTGCGCCAATGGCTGCACTCCGAAAATTGGGGCGGTCAAAAACAGTGGTTTGTGTCCTAACCGCAATTCATTGCTGAAACTGCGCTGCTACTGCAATGCGTTCGGCATCCTGAGCGCATACGCATCGTGCTGTAGCCCTGTTTCCCTCGCAAAAGCAGCATGCTTTTGCGCATGATCGAGGCTGGTGTTGGCGATACTAGCCACTACCCAGTAAGGGCTGCCGATATAAGGCAAGTATACGTCCAACTTCACCTGATCATCTCGTGAATTTAAATCTAACAAGTGTTTGAAGGCCCCTTTGCTGGTTCGGAAGGAACCTACAACAGAGAAATAATCGCCAGCTGGAGGCTCAATCTCATCCGGATTAGTGCCGCCACCGTTCCCGGAAACCCCATTCGCTATGGCTTTGATGTCGGGTACTTCAGTTATGTTGTCCGTCGTCAGGAGTTTTGGGCCAGTTGGCAGTCTGACCTAAGAGAGGATCTGGCTCATCCGGTTCGCATGATTATGCGGCGGATTTGCGGTGAAGCAAGCGCCGCGTTTCGATTGTCTTTTGTTTGATCCTTTCTCGTTGTCTCAGAATGGTCTGGCCTCGTCCGAAGTAGACGTCAGCGGGCGTGAGGTTTTGCAGGCTCTCGTGATAGCGACGGTGATTGTAATGCTCGACGAAGGCGTCAATCTGCTGCGTGAGATCGCCAGGCAGATAGTAGTTTTCCAACAAGATGCGGTTCTTGAGGGTCTGATGCCAGCGCTCGATCTTGCCTTGGGTTTGCGGATGATATGGCGCGCCACGCACGTGATCCATTTGCTGATCTTCCAGCCAATCAGCCAACTCTCCTGAAATGTATACCGCACTCACCCCAAAACCCGAAATTTTTCGTGTGTTATGACCCTGAAGTTGTCTGAGACCTGATCTCGGAATGTTTTCCACTCTTTGGGGATGGTTTCGCGGAAGAATCTCAGGATCGCATCGGCGAATTGCTTT
>NZ_JAJDWC010000073.1 GCF_022825805.1 Phaeobacter sp. | reverse complement strand
GACTGCGCACGCAAGCCTCAAGCTCTCGACGCTCTGAAGGGGTAAGAAAACCGGGGCGGATCATGAGCCTAACTGAACCGTTTTCACGCATGACGTCAACTCATCAAAACTCGGAAGTTCGATGACGCTAAGTATAGCTGACCATAACGTCCGAAAATAAAACGGCGATTTAAGAAACGTGTGCTGAGGTCCGCAAAACACGCCTGACGAGAAGCGCGCAAGCATTTGTGATCGTAAAATGCTTGCAAAGTAATAAAATTGCTTTCAAGTTGTAAGCATGGGTGGAAGAAGGATGCTTGCACGATGATCGTAGATGACGGTGGGCGCGCAGCAGGTGGAATTGCCAGAGCTGAACGGTTAAGCCCCGACAAACGCTCCGAAATTGCCTCCAAGGCCGCGAAGGCGCGCTGGCAGAACAAGAAAAAGCCGCAACCTGATATGCCTTTGCTTCTGCCTGGATATTCGGGCCAGATCACCATTGCGGCCCTGCAACTGCCTTGCGCTGTCATCCGCTGGCCAGATGCCACTGTGCAGCGGGTGGTGAGCGAGGCAGGCATTGCCAATGCCATCCTTGGGGGACGCCGAGCAAGCGCCAATCGACAGCGGGGCAGGGGTCGGGACCTGCCGGTGTTTTTGTCGCAGCCGCAGTTGACACCCTTTCTTGACGGCATCACGGAGCAGGAGCTGTTCAGGCCGATTGACTATGTCGACGGAAGCAATGTCATCCGTGCCTATGACGCTGATTTTCTTCTGGCTACTTGTAGCGTTTGGTTGAAAGCGCGTGCTGAAGGCGCCTTACAAAAGCAGCAGCTGCCTCGCGCGCAACGCGCGGAACTTGTCAGCCGATCGTTTACAGATGTCAGCGTTGTGGCCCGGATCGATGAAGTCACCGGCTACCAGGATGATCGGGCCCGCGCAGCTCTGGCGGAGATCTTTCACCAGTTTCTTGAGGGTGCACAGCAGCAATGGGCGCTGACCTTTCCGCTGGAGATGTATAGGGAAATGTACCGTCTGCTGGGTTGGAAATTCAAACCCTGGAAAACGCCACGTCCGCAGCGGTTGGCTGGGTGGACCATCGATTTTGTCTTTGATCGGCTGGACCCGCTGTTGCGCGCCGAACTGGAGCAGAAACGCCCGGTGACCCCGCGACGCAGACGAGACCAAAGCCATCGGTGGTTCAACCCCGAGCGTGGGCATCCGCGTCTGCGAGAACATATTGCAGGTATTGTTGCCTTGCTGAAAGCTGCAGACACCTGGGACGAATTCCGCCGCAAGCTGGATCGGGTCTACCCCTCCACCGTGGGTGATAATTCGGTCTCGTTAGAGCGATATTCAAGCGGGGGATAGGCCAGCACTGCCTCCTGCAAGACCAGGTCAGATTGCGCAGAGCGGATCCAGGCGTCGATACGAAAACAAACGCGACTGGGCCGCCCGGGATCAAACCTAGGCCGAGAATACTGAAGCGAGTGAAACAGCGACGCAGGCTGTGATGCAATGCCGCGTGACAGCTGAGCTGTGTCAAAAACAGAAGGAAAAGAACAATCACCAGATGACCTTGTCGGTTGGGTCCAAAGTGCAAACCGAGATGACGATGTCTGGGGATGGTGCCCCCAACGACAATATAGGAGATGAGCGACATGACAGGAGCCACACATGAGACCCAGAGAAAATCGGTCTTGGTTGCCGATGATCATCTTCTTCTGCTCGACACTCTGAAGCTGGTCAGCCAAGCCAGCGAGTTTCAGGTTGCCACGTGTCAAAGCATGAAGGACGTGATCGACAGGCTGCAGGATACTGCAACCTCCTATGATTTGGTTCTGCTTGATATCTATATGTCCGACATGGACGGAATGAAGAGCATTGTAGAAATCGTCAAACAGGCGGATCCGGTGCCGGTGGTTCTTTTGACAAGCAGCCTGTCGGATCAATTCGCGCGCGAGGCGATTCAGAACGGAGTGCGCGGCTATGTTTCCAAACGCAGCAAGCTGCGCAACCTCTGCGATGTCATCAAAGTTGTGATCAATGGTGGCACCTGCGCACCCGCCAGCGTATTGGCGCCCAGTTGTGACACTGACAGCGTCTGGGGCTTGTCTCCGCGCGAAATGTCGATCGGGCAACTGATCGCAAATGGGCTGAGCAACAAGCTGATTGCTTACGAACTTGGCCTGTCCGAACACACGATCAAGATGCATATCCGCTCGATTTTTCGCAAAGCAGGGGCCAGCAATCGGGCTCAGGTCGCCGCTGCCTTGCAAGAGCACAACCTGACCAAACAGGAGTATTGCCGCACATCATCAAGGTTTCCGGACGACGGATGCAGCGGCTTGCGTCTGGGCAATCAGGCGAAAGGCTGGCGGCGGTCTCAGTAACCGCTGCGATATGCTGTTGGTCAATGCAGCACGGGATGGTGCATTGACCGCGGCCACCTGTTCGGAAGAATTGCAAAGGTAGGGGGCTCATAGCCCGAGATCGCATTCACTGCTTCGGCCTGGTATTCGAAAGAACGCCAGGCCGAAGACTATTTGGGTCAGCAACTGTTTGGCGTTCAGCCTCTGGGCTTGGCCGATCAGCTTGCTTCTATAAGCCGGACCCATGCCGCTTGATCAGGGTCATCACAGTCTTTGTTCACGGTTGTGAATGCTCGGCGCCCCCGGCCCGCTGCACGGCGGCTGGATCAACCGAAGACTTTCACCATGGGCGTCCTTGTCAGTTAATTTGGGTCAGTATGTCTGATCTACCTAAATTCATATTTTTGAATATTATGACTTTGATCCCTGTTGCGCTGGAATTCGATATTCGTCCCAGCATGCAGATAGATTTTTTGATACTAAATATATGTTTTTATTAACTATCTTTTGGTGATTGACCCGACCTAAAGTGTGGATTGCCGTAGGGTCAACGACGCTGCTAGCTATCGGTATATCAAAGACGAAAACACAAACACTGAAGTGGGATAATAAACAATTGCAGGCGAGCCCCCCCCAGAAACAGCGCGCTTCGATCATTGTCGCAGATGATCAAATCTTGCTTCTCGATACGTTGAAATTCGCGATTGAGGCGCGCGGCTTTCAGGTTGTTCCCTGCCGCAGCGGTCGGGACAGGATGGCGGCTGTGACGTCCAATGGGGTATGTAAAGAGATGGGCGAGAGCGCAGGCATAAGCGTGGTTTTGATGAGCACCCAAATGGCTGATTTGAATGGGGTGCGCAGCTTGGCAGAGGTCCTGCGTCGTGCCCCCCCGCGACCGGTTGTGCTGCTGGTGAACGATCTGTCTGATCACGTGGTGCATCAGGCCCGCGAGCTGGGCGTGCGCGAGTTCGTTTCCAGACGCTCCAGCCTGACGACGCTGTGCGAGACGCTGACGCGTGCCAGCGCGGCGCCGGGTCAATGTTCGCTGCGGCCGCTACCGGATCCGGCGGTGGTGCGCGGCTGTTCAGATCTGTCAGAGCGGGAGATGGCCATCGGCCAGATGATTGCAAGAGGGCTCAGCAACAAGCTTATCGCATATGAGATCGGATTGTCCGAGACGACCGTCAAAATGCACATCCGCTCGTTGTTTGAGAAGATGGATGCAAGCAATCGGGCTCAGGTGGCGGCGGTCTTCTTGCAACGCAAGATGGTGAATGGCTCCACAGTTGCGTCGAAACCTGGCGGCCCTCCGCTGTCCTCAGCACGCGATGCGCAGCGCGTGGGCGGGGCCGAAGTGATCGCTATGCCGTAGCGAACCCCCGCAACCCCTACGAACAAAACACGTCCCCGTTTTCTGGCTGAAATTTCAGCCGGGTGCGGACCTGCGGCCAAATTTCCGTGGGTTCCGAGACAGAACGGGGGCGCAAAACCACGGCCCCGCCGCGTTGGCGATGCGGCGGACCCACATGTGTGACCATTAAAAACGGAGTAAAAATAATGGCTAACATCAATATTGAAACCGGAGTGGATTTCGTATCTGGCACCACAGGTGACGATACCGTTGTTCTGACTGATGCTTTGTGGGCATCCGTTCAGGGCAACACTGCAACAGGGAACGGTGGCACCGACCGCATCGTTCTCACCGCGGATGGCGATGACTTTCTGAACCTGTCGCAACGCGGTTTGTCGTATGACGTAGCAAGTGGCACTTGGTCCATCGACGGCACGACGCTGACGGATGGGTTCCAGTCTGTCACCCTGGCGGATGGCATCGCGCTGCAGGCCGGTGTGGCCACGTCCGGTGTTCTGAGCCCGTCAGCACGCCCGGCACCGGATGGACTTGGGCTGGAGCTGCGGGTGACCGACTATGCCTGGGACGGGGCCCAAGCAAGCACCAATACCTTTGTGGTGTCATCAATTGTCAGCGTCGATGGTCAGACAATCTCGCGTGTTGGCACCAGTTTCACCAACGGGGATGGGCGTTTTGAGCTGACAAAAGATGGTGATGGCATCTTTAGTCTCGGGTTTACGGCCAACACCGCAGCGATTGCGGCACAAGGAAATGTGGGCGATACGGCCAGCTTTGCCTTTGATGTGGTTGTGGCCGACAGCAATGGCGATACGCGTTTGATCACAGTCACTTACGAACAGGACATCACATTCGGCGCGGGTGAGGATGTTTTTGTTGGCACGGATGGTGCCGATACGGTGGACGGTCTCAGCGGCAATGACAAGCTCTCCGGCCGTGATGGCGATGATGATCTGACCGGTGGCGCAGGCAATGACACGATCCTGGGGCAGAATGGCGACGATACTATTTTTGCTGGCGATGACGATGATTTCGTGCGCGGCGGCAACGGCGATGATCAGATCAACGTCTCTGGCGGTAAGAACAATCTTGGTGGTGGGGCTGGCAACGATTCCATCACCGGTGCAAGCGAAGAGGACACAATTTTCGGCGGGGGTGGTGATGATACCATCTTTGGCGAAGGTGGTGCCGATACGATCAACGGTGGCGCTGGCAATGACTCCCTCGTCGGTGGAAACGATGAAGACCTGATTAAAGGTGGCGATGGCGACGACTCTCTTTATGGGGAGAGTGGCAATGATGAACTGCGTGGCGGAGCAGGGGACGACACGGTTGATGGCGGTGCTGGCAACGACGTGATTTATGTCAGCCTTGGCGATGATACGCTCACCGGGGGCGGAGACTCCGATGTATTCGTCTTGCGCGATGACAGTGGTGCAACGGTGATCACCGATTTTTCCGGTGGGGACCAGTTGGACGTGCGCGGGCTTGGCTACGGTAGCCTTGCTGACATCATGGCCATCGCGCATCAGACCTATGACAGCGGGCTGAGCGCCGTGGTGCTCAATATTGACGCTGACACCACCGTGACGCTGGAAGGCGTGACCCTGGGCCAGCTCTCTGCCGCTGATTTCGATTTTGCGTAAGCGCCGTCGGGCCAAACCATAATCGTGGGCGCGCCATGCGCCCGCGATCCCCTCTGTCTGATCAGATGCTCGGATCAGAATTTGCGCGTGGGCGCGCCTGCCCGCCCATGCCAGCCCCCCGGCTAGGGTCGACGCGCAAAAGAAACCCTCTGCACCTCTCCGTTGCAGAGGGTTTTTCCGTCTCTCACAGAGTGTTGGGTGCTGGTCGCAAAGGCGGCATTTCCCCAACATGATGTGGCTTTAAGGTCGAACCCATCTGCCCGCCCGCATGAATGCCCCCCACACAGCGCACTCCACCGCAGGTCAGAGTGTGCCTGCCAGGTGGACCGGTTTTAGGCAGGTCAACGCCCATTACAGGCGCGGTGTGCAGAGCCAACAGGCCTAGTGCGGGTGCGCGTTGGAGTCACGCAACCTTGCCTGCGTCTCGTTAATATTTGCAGGCCGCGTGTGCGGCCAATCTGTACGGCTCCTGCTGCCATCTCGGGTCAGGGATGACCGCTGTGAGGCCCGCTGAGGCGGATCGGAACGCAGGCCTCACTCTGAGCCGAACCGCTCATTTTGCCAGGTTGAAAAATCAGGGCTTGACCAAATCATATTCATGTTTTTTTATTTGACACAGCGATATGTCACATTGGTCGTGATTTGTATCGAATCGCTCAAAATCCCCCCTTCCTTTATCATAACCACATGAAAAATCAAGATATCCTTTGGATATCTTATGCGCCCTATCGGTTAGGTTGCCCTAACATCAACTTCACCACATTGTAACGGATAAGTGACCAAAAATTACAATCCGGGAGACGAGCGAATGACGATAGCCAACCAGCAAAACCGCCGAAAATCGGTCTTGGTTGCAGATGATCATCTCCTCCTTCTTGATACGCTGAAATTGGCGATCGAAGCCGTTGAGTTCAAAGCAACGACCTGTCAGAGCGGCCGGGACGCCATTGCCAAGCTGAAGGACAGCAAATCCGATTTCGATCTGGTGCTGTTGGATGTGCACATGCCGGACATGAATGGCATGAGCAGCATCATTGAAATTGTGCAGACCGCCTATCCAACCCCGGTTGTGCTGCTCACAGGTGGCATTTCGGATCTGTTTGCCCATGAGGCAATTCAAAACGGCGTCCGGGGCTACATCCCCAAGCACACCAATCTGCGAAACCTCTGCGATATCATCAAAGTTGTGATCAACGGCGGCACCTGCGCCCCTGCCAGTGTTCTGGCACCAAAGACCGAAGAAGATACCGTTTGGGGGTTGTCGCCGCGTGAGATGTCGATTGGTCAGCTGATCGCCAATGGCCTGAGCAATAAACTCATCGCCCATGAGCTTGGCCTGTCGGAAACGACAGTAAAGATGCATATCAGATCCATTTTCCGCAAAGTCGGCGCAAGCAACCGCGCCCAAGTGGCTGCTGCATTGCAAGAGCACAACCTTATCCACCGCGATGACCCTGGCGCGCCGCGGCGCATGAGCCGCGCCGGAAGCCGGGGCCACCCACTGGCGAAATCCGCAAAACGCTTCCCCCCGCTGCAATGACCCGTCATCACCTTTTTTCTACCAAGGAGACAGCCATGGCCTATCCTGGATTGAGCCAAGTGATCTTCTGTGGCGGGTTCGGTCGCGCCCTCTCGGAGATTTCAGCGTTTTTCTCGGCGCGCGGCGTGCCGGTGCATCGAGTCTCGGCGATTTCGTCGCTTTGGACAGACTGCCTGTGCCTCGATGGTGGGACAGCGGTCGTTATTGTCGATGTCGAGGATATGGGCGGACCTTTGGTGACCAAGGAGCGTCTGCTGTTGTTTCGGCAGGATTTGCCCCACGTGCCCACCATTATGCTGACGGACCAGATGTCGCGAGCGTCAAACGATCTGGACCAGTTGGCGGTCTGCGATTTTTGTATTCGGCCAAGCCATCTTTCGGATGATCTCGATATCGTCTTGGTAAAGGCGTTCTCCAACAATCAGGCCTGGCTGGAGCAGCAACACGCGGCTCTGCGCGAGGAGGTCGCCGTCGATATCCGTCTGACCGTGGCGTTGATCCTATCGGTTCTGGCAGGCGGCGGATGCGGGATCGTCACGCTGTTTACGGTGCAGGACTGGTGGTACGCGGCATTGGCTTACATCTGCGGCGGTCAACTGACGTTGGTGGCTCTGCTGCTGATGCCCTCGGTCCGGCGGCTGGCGGCATCCTGGTGAGCGGCCCTTTTGATGGGACGGCACGGCAAGCGACCGGGCAAAACGCGTGTTTGTGCGCAGCCACCGGTGCGATTTCAATCATCATGACCAAAGGCGGCAGCTATGACCAAATGGCTTGATGTGATCTGTGGAATTATCGCGGGCGTTCTGGTCGTGTTGGTTGTGTTTTACGGCCTCTGATGCTCGTTGCTGAGCAACTTCCGGCCGTCCACGAAGGTGGGTTGTGCAAACTCGCCGCTTGCTGTGACCAACTTGCCTTGACCAAAACTTGCCCTGACCAAATTGGGCCGCAACAAATGGCTTACGCCCACAGTGTGTCTCGCGATCAACACGCTGTGTTTAGCTCGCAAAATACTTGGTTTGGCGGGATTGGGGTAACCAGAGAGTGTTGAGCGACCTGCGGGTAAAACCATCCCGGATGGGCGCAGGTCGCTCTATCCCGCCCCGGTTTATCGGGATATGTCCACAACTATAGGGCAGGGCACAGCGACGGCCAAGGACATGTTCGTGCCAATTCGCGCAATTCGCGATCCTTGTTGCCTGTTCACATCCAGCCTGTTCACCTTCTACGCCAGAAACGCCCTCCTGAGGCTCACTCCTAAGGTCCTGGCCTCAAACTGGCCGAAAATCAGCGCCCGAAGCTCGAGCTTAGAGCTGCGAGCATACAGGAATGGCCTCCCTGATCCGCGCCCGATCTGACGAGCCCAAATCCGAGAGCGGAAAAATCATCGCCTCGGCCGCGAAATCCGAAGCAAAATCGACAAAAAATCCGGTCTACAGGCGGCTCAGACCAGCTGTTGCGCCAATCCCTCTTGCGCCGCAGCCTCTGTGGACATAGAACGCCCCAAATTGTCTGGGGGAGTGCGCCTGCGTACGCCCCGAATCTCTATGGGGAATATGATGCAGGTCACCGAGACGCTGAACGAAGGTCTGAAACGCGGCTACGCGATCACCGTTACCGCCGCCGAGCTGGACGAGAAGGTCAACGAGAAACTGGTCGAAGCGCAGCCGGAAATCGAAATGAAGGGTTTCCGCAAGGGTAAAGTCCCGATGGCAATGCTGAAAAAGCAGTTTGGCCAGCGTTTGATGGGCGAAGCCATGCAGGAAGCCATCGATGGCGCGATGAACCAGCACTTCGAAGACAGCGGCGATCGCCCAGCGATGCAGCCTGAGGTCAAAATGACCAACGAAGACTGGAAAGAAGGCGACGACGTCAACGTCGAAATGTCCTACGAGGCGCTGCCAGAAATTCCCGAGGTCGACCTGTCCGGTGTCGAGCTGGAGAAACTGGTTGTCAAAGCCGATGACGCAGCGGTTGAAGAGGCCCTGTCCAACCTGGCAGACACCGCCAAGGAATTCGAAGCACGCGAAGACGGCGCCGCAGCAGAAGACGGCGACCAGGTCGTGATCGACTTCCTGGGCAAGGTCGACGGCGAAGCCTTCGAAGGCGGCGCAGGCGAAGATTATCCGCTGGTTCTGGGCTCTAACTCCTTCATCCCCGGCTTCGAAGATCAGCTGGTCGGCACCAAAGCCGGTGAAGAAAAAGACGTCAACGTCACCTTCCCCGAAGAATACGGCGCAGAGCACCTGGCCGGTAAGGACGCTGTGTTCTCCTGCACCGTGAAAGAGGTCAAAGGCCCGAAAGCGGCTGAGATCAACGACGAGCTGGCGCAGAAATTCGGTGCCGAAGATCTCGCAGGTCTGAAAGAGCAGATCTCCGAGCGTCTGGAAGCCGAATACGCGGGCGCGGCACGCGCCGTGATGAAGCGTGGCCTGCTGGACAAACTGGACGAGCTGGTCTCCTTCGACCTGCCGCCGTCGCTGGTAGAAGCCGAGGCCAAGCAGATCGCGCACCAGCTGTGGCACGAGGAAAACCCTGAAGTTCAGGGACACGACCACGGTGAAATCGAAGCGACCGATGAGCACAACAAACTGGCCGAACGTCGCGTTCGTCTGGGTCTGTTGCTGGCTGAACTGGGCCAGAAAGCAGAGGTCGAAGTGACCGACGCCGAAATGACCCAAGCGATCATGCAGCAGGCGCGTCAGTACCCGGGCCAAGAGCGTCAGTTCTTCGAATTCATCCAGCAGAACGCCCAGATGCAGCAGCAGCTGCGCGCGCCTCTGTTCGAAGACAAAGTCGTCGATCACATCGCCGAGCAAGCGAAAGTGAACGAGAAAGAAGTCTCCAAGGACGACCTGCAAAGCGCCGTTGAAGCGCTGGACGACGAATAAGCTGACACCCACATCCCGTTGGATGTGGGCCCACTCACCCCTGTAGCCGTTCCCAGAAGTGGGTGGTGGCCAGAATAGCGTGATGGGTCGTTCAGCGTCACAGATGAGAAGGGCTGCCAATTTGGCGGCCCTTTTTGTTTTCTGCATGCACTCTGGTCGCCCCGACCTTGCTGCTGCCGCAGTTGGCCGCGGGTCGATTGCGGAGGATCGATTGCGGCAGGTCGATTGACGCGGGGCCATTGAAGCAGGCTGATTGCAACAGGTTCATTGAAACAGGGCGGCTGCTCCAATTTGATTGTGGAGCAGCGCCGCTGGTTCACGCCGCTGTCGCATCAGAAGGTGAAGTGATCCTCGCCCAGCAATTGGTCGACCGTGACATTGTTGATGGTCACACTGACATTGGCAAAGGACATCACCACATCCGCGCCGACGGTGTCAAAGGTGAGATCCGAAATGTCGTCGGCACCATTCAAAATGGTGATGCAATCGACGCCGAGCTGAAAGTCGCGGATCACAGCACTGCCGTGATTGGCCGCAAAAACGAAACAATCGGCGCCGCCGCCACCATAGAGATCATCCTCGCCGCGTTGGCCAAACAGCTTGTCCTTGCCCGCGCCGCCATACAGCGTGTCGTTCCCGTTGCCACCGCGGATGGTGTCGGCGCCCTGATTGCCGCGCAGCTCGTCTTCGCCGCGCTGACCGGTTAATTTGTCCCGCCCCATGCCGCCGCGTAATTCGTCGTCACCGGCGCGTCCGGCCAGGCGATCATTGCCTCCGCGCCCGGCGATCAGATCGTCGGCCCCGGTGCCCATCAGTTGATCGCGGGTCATGCTGCCGACCAGATGCTCGCCATCGATGGCTGGCTTTTCAACCGGTTTGGCGTCTGGCTTTTCACCAGGCTTGTTATCGGGCTTGTTGTCGGGTTTGCTGCCTGGCTCCTTGTCCGGCTCCTTGTCTGGCCAACTGTCGGGCTTGTCCTTGGGATCTTTGCCCGGATCTTTGTCTGGATCTGGATCTGGATCTGGATCCTGACCCTCTGGTTTTTCGTCCCCCGGTGTCTCATCCCCCGGTGTTTCGCTATCGGGTGTTTCGCTGCCCGGTGTTTCACTGCCTGTGTCCAATTCGGCTGTGCCCCCATCGCGGCGATCTTCCCAAAACGCGATCAGAGCGGCGACATCCGGATGATCATAGCCGCCGAACTTCTGCACATAATTGAGGATTGAGGTGCCGTATTCATCGGTTGAGGCCTGGTTGCCCACCAGCAGATCCGCAAGCCCCGATGCCCCACGCAGATGGGCAGCCGCCAGCATGCCTGTGATGCTGAGCGTGACCTGCGTGGCGGAGCCGTCAACATCGGTATAGGTGACGGTCTGGCCCACAAATTCATCAAGACTGCGCCCAGCCTGGCCGAGGAAATACTCCAGCAGGGTCAGGTTATAGCCAAAGGCCTCATTGATGGCGGTTTCCTGAACCTCTTTGGTCATGAAGTCATCAAGGCTGTTGACCCCATTCTTGCCGGTCCAAACCCCATCCCACCGGTTCCGCGTGTCCCCCCCGATGTAGTAGAAATCGTCCTGATAATAGCCAAGGTCGATCAACAGTGCCTCGCCGAACTGATAGCCGACAAAACCAAGCGAGTTCATGGACCGATAGGCCATGGCCTCCCACTGCTGATCGTCCAGCTGTCCCCAGTTGGAATACCCCGGAAAGAAGGTGCCAACGGATCCGCCCGCCCATTGTGTCAACTGGGCGTCAACAATTTGACCAGCGTCATAGCGCTCCCTGTCCCAGCCCGATTCAAAGGCCAAGAGAGCGCCGCGGAAATCATCATAACTGCCAACTGGCATGGCTTCTGCTCCTCGTTACACACCAACAGCCTGCTGCGCGGAACACCGAGCGCAGGGTTAATATCAGGTGGCATGTGAGATGAGTTTGCCGCAACAAAGAGGCATGATTTTGGAAAACAGAATCTTAACAAATGGCGATATGCATCTGAATTAAGTCAAATTTGTGTAATTCCATGTGCTATTAGGACGTCGTTGTTGCGCAAGGGAATGTGGTTTTGATCTATCGTGTTCACAATATGTTCTACCGCACACTGTTTCCAAATACGAACAATTGACATAGATTTGTGCAAATCTGGCAACGACTGTTCTGGCTTTGGAAACGGTCGTTTTCCCCCACACGGCGCAAATTGGTGCGCATTTGGCTACAAGCAAGACATGAGCACGCGACAGAGCGACTCAACCGAGCGTTATAAAAAAGGGTGGGGTGCGCCGTTGGTGCGGTCTGGTTCAGTGACCGGGACAGCCGATCACGGGCGAAGCCCGGTCTCTTTCAACATGCCGCGCCGTTTGGCGGCGAAGTAATAGCCACGGGAATAGTGTTTGACGGCAGTGTCGAAACTTCCATCGGACAAGAGCCAGGCACCGCGCAGATATTTCACCGCAAACTCCAGGTTCACATCCGCATCCAGCAGGTCACTGGGTTGACCTTCAAAGCCCATGGATCGCGCCGTGGCGGGCAGGATCTGCAGCAGCCCGTAGTAGGGACGGTTGATTGCCCTGGGCCGATGGGTGCTTTCGCGGATCGCCAACCGATGCACCAGATCCCGTGGCACCTCGTAGTGATCGGCCCAGAAATTGATCTTTTCCCGCAGTTCTGGCGTTTCATTGGGAAACAGCGGTGGTTGCAGCGGTTCTGGCGCAGGGGCGGGCGCCTCGGCACAGGCTGCAAGCGCCGATGAGCTGAGGATCAAAGCAAGAAGCGTTCTGCGGGATTTCATAGTGTCGGCGCCTTATGGGCCCGGCAGGCGGGCGGTTGCGGTCAGCCTAGGCTGCGCAGGGTGTGCCCGCAAATGGGAAAGATGACATCGGCGGAATGCCCCCAAATTGCGGCGGGGCGGCAATGGCTCCTACCTGCACAGGCGCTGCAACAGGCTGAGCGTTAGCACCCTTGCGGCGCACAGGGGGGCCGTGGACCGTGGGCTGGGATCAGCCGACGTGCAGCCTGTCGGGATATTGACGGCAGAGTTCCTGGGTCACCAGTTCAGGGGGAACCAGATCATTGATCATCTCGCCGCGAAAACGCGGATTTTCAAAGCTGAAGCCACGCAGCAGGCGCAGTAGCAACCTGCGGCGCAGGATACGTTCCTGCTGCAACAAATCATCAGTCATACGTCTCACCCCCAATGACCTCATGACACTGGGTCCGTGATTTGAGACCCGAGCAATGAGGCAGGCTGCAGGCACCCCACCTGCGATAGCCAGCCTGTGGGAAAACCCCAAACAGAGGGTTACTGGCGCAGGGCAGTCTGCTGAGGATTTGAGGAAAATTCAGGGCAGCGGTTTAGCGGCTGCGCATGAGACGCGGCCAGACATCATGGTCGCAAAAACATGGTCGCAAAAACGTGGTCCCAAAACGCAAAAGGCCGCCCAAGGGGCGACCTTTCATAATCACAAAGACGCAGAGCCGATTAGGCGCTGGCTTCTTCGTCGCTTGCAGCGGGGGCCGCGTCATCGTCGTCGGATGCGGCAGAGCCGATATCGTCGAACAGTTCAGCGATTTCGTATTCAGCAGCGGCTTCCTCTTCGGCGGCCAGCTCTTGAATCGATTTGCCCGATGCCTGCAGCTCAGCTTCTTCAGCGGAACGTGCAACGTTCAGCTTGATCTCGGCTTCCACTTCGGGGTGCAGTTTCACGGCGACGGAATGCAGGCCCAGTTCTTTGATCGGAGCGATCAGAACAACCTGTTTCTTGTCGACGGAGAAACCTTCCGCAGTGGCGGCGTCTGCAGCGTCACGTGGGGTGACAGAGCCGTAAAGCGCGCCCGCATCGGATGCGGAGCGAATCACAACGAACTGCTGACCGTCCAGCTTTTCTGCCAGAGCTTCCGCTTCTTTCTTGGTCTCCAGGTTGCGCGCTTCCAGCTGCGCTTTCTGGGCTTCGAAGGAGGCGATGTTGCCCTGCGACGCGGTCAGCGCCTTGCCTTGCGGCAGCAGGAAGTTCCGTGCGTAACCGGGTTTGACGTCAACGACGTCGCCCATTTGGCCCAGCTTGGCCACACGTTCCAGAAGGATAACTTGCATGTGCCTAACTCCTTACTTCACGGCGTAGGGGAGCAGAGCGAGGAAGCGGGCGCGCTTGATTGCACGAGCCAGCTCACGCTGCTTCTTGGCCGAAACGGCGGTGATGCGCGAAGGCACGATCTTGCCGCGTTCGGAGATGTAGCGCTGCAGAAGACGTGTGTCTTTGTAGTCGATTTTCGGCGCATTGTCGCCCGAGAAGGGGCATACTTTGCGACGGCGGAAAAACGGTTTGGCTGCCATGGTTTAGCGTCCTTTTCTCAAGCGTTGATCAGCGGCGCTCACGACGCGAGTCGCGCTCGTCGCGCTTCTGCATCTGAACCGAGGGGCCGTCTTCGTGTGCGTCGACCTTGATGGTCAGAACGCGCATCACGTCGTCATGCAGGCGCATCAGACGCTCCATTTCCTGGATCGCCGCTGCGGATGCATCGGTTTTCAGGAAGGAGTAGTGACCCTTGCGGTTTTTGTTGATCTTGTAGGCCATGGTTTTCACGCCCCAGTACTCACTGTCCACCAGCTTACCGCCGTTGTCGGACAGAACAGCACCGAAGTGTTCGATGAGGCCTTCTGCTTGCGAGTTGGACAGGTCCTGACGCGCAATCATGACATGCTCATAGAGTGGCATGCGAACTCCTGTTTGTGTCTAGGCGCATTTCATAGACAGGGCGGTGTCACCTTCCGCTGCCCCATCACGAGAGTCTGCGCGGATCGATCTTCGTGCGGAAGGAAGTGCCCGTATACAGGCTTGCAGCAAAAGGGCAAGGCTGTTTTGCCCCTTAGCGCCCCGGTGTCACTTGGACAAACTGGTGTCACTTGGACAAACTGATGTCGCGTGGACAAACTGATGTCGCGTGGACAAGCTGGCATCATCTGGACACAGGTCTTTGGCGCCGGCTGTTTGCACCGCTGTGTACTTCGTGGTGTCTCTGGCGGTGATGCTGGCAATTTGGACTACAGCAGCCACGGCCCTTACGCCCGAGATGTCACATCGGTGCCGAAGCGTACAGAGACGCACTCCATCCATGGTCCGCCACATTGGCCATAGCAAACTGGCTACAACATACTGACCACAGCATCCTGGCCCATACCGCACCGGTAAAGCGACAACAGAATGGGAACAAACGAAAATTTCGCTATCTTTTGGGCAGGATCCCCACAACTTGGCCTCAAATTGGCCGTATTTCGCCCGTTTCTTGGTTAACAACACGTTAACGCGCCGCCGTCCGTGCCTCTGTCCTCACCAGCGTCCGCACCGTGGGAAGTGGGCAGCCGAAAACAGGCAGTGGAAAACTGGCGGTGGAAACGGGCAGCGGGAAAAAGGGCAGTGGAATGAACAGATATCAGATGCAAAACCTGACGCCGCCGCAGTCAGGCCAAAGCCACGCCAGCTCGCAAACGCTCACCTACAACAGCGCGCCCGCCGCCACTGACAGTGCCGGATCTCATCTGGGCAGCGCCAGCCACGTAAGCCACGCCAGCCGCGCCAGCCACGTCCGGGGCTTCGGTCGTCATTTGGGCCGCGATGCGCTGTCGATCCAGATGCAACCCAATTGGCTGCTGCGCACCGTTCTGTGCCGTATCCTCGGTGCGGGGCTGGTCATCGGATCAATCGGCCTTTGGCTGATACCGGGGGCCGGGGCGGACCCTGAGCTCTCGCTGATCCGGCTGGGCATTTCGATCGCCTTCCTCTTTGCGGGTCTGATCCTATGGACTTCGCATGGGGATCGCGCCGCGCCCGAGGTCAGCTTTGATCCGATCCGCCGTGAAATCTGCGTCCTGCAGGCCGGGCAGGGGCGTGCGCCTCATGTGATGTTGCGGCGCAGCTACGACAGCCTGGGTGGCATTCGCTTTGATCAACACGCGCTGGAGGTTCTGGAACAGGATGGGTCGATCCTGATGGAGGTCCCGGTGAGCGGAGCATCCTCCCTCATGCGCCTGCGTCAAGAGTTGAGCCGCGAACTGCCCGTTCTCGCCTGAAGCGTCTCACAGACTGGCATCCGGTCCCATCGCACCCTGTGTTGCAACACGCATGATGGCGTCTGACCTACCCACCACCACTGACGTTGCCCCAGGCTGGGTCCCAATCCAGGCCCCAATCGTGAAACCATCGCAAGCGCGCAGCCCTATCAAACAGGCCTATTAAGCAGGCCCGTCAAGCAGGTCTGTCAAAGCGCGCCCAATCACATCTGCGCGACTTCATGCCGGTTCTTTACCGCAGGCTTGTCGAGAACATTCTGAATTGTCCGGTGTAGGTAACATGCCAATTGTCCGCTTCAGTTAGTACCGCAGCAGCCCAAATCGGAACGAGCCGTAGGCGACTGGAGATTTGGGCTGCTGCGTTCGCACGCGTCGAAGCGGGTC
>NZ_JAJDWC010000154.1 GCF_022825805.1 Phaeobacter sp. | reverse complement strand
CAATCGCGCTCGACCCAAAGGTGTCAGTCTGGCATTGCTGTGAATGTTCATTCGATCCCTCCGAATAGGGTTGGTGCTTGGTAACTCCAACCAACTCGGTCTGGATCGAATGGACAACCTGTTGAAAGCTCACAACTAGAGGGGCAGCGCTATGCCAATGATGTGTTTGTGCGCCCTGTTTCGCCGCCCTTAGGGTGCTAGAGGCATGACCTCTCAGGATTGATTCAATTTTTATTTTAATGACTGCATTCATGCGATCTTAACCAACCTCATGCGATCCCAACATAGAGCGGAGAAGCCGCGAAACGTAGAGGAACGCATGAAAGTCGTTATTCTTGCCGGTGGCCTGGGCACCCGGATCAGCGAAGAAAGCCATCTGAGGCCCAAACCGATGATCGAGATCGGCGGCAAGCCGATCCTGTGGCACATTATGAAGGCCTACGGCGAGCAGGGGTTCACCGATTTCGTGATCTGCTGTGGCTACAAAGGCTACATGATCAAAGAATATTTCGCCAATTACATGCTGCACAACTCCGACATCTGTCTGGATATGCGCAGTGGTGAAATGGCGATGCTGCAGAAGAATTGCGAACCCTGGAAAGTGACCTTGCTGGACACCGGCGAAACCACCCAGACCGGGGGGCGTTTGGCCCAGGTGCGGCAATACCTCGACGAAACATTCTGCCTGACCTACGGCGATGGAGTTGCCAATGTGGATCTGTCCAAATTGGTCCAGTTTCACCGCGACCAAGGCACCAAAGCCACCGTCACCGCGGTCCAGCCCGTGGGCCGGTTCGGCAGCATCGAAATGCAGGGCAACCGCGCAACCCGGTTTGTGGAAAAACCTGCCGGAGACGGCAATTGGGTGAGCGGTGGATTTTTCGTGCTCGAACCCTCTGCGCTGGATCATATTTCGGGACCGGACACGGTGTGGGAGCAGGAGCCGATTGAACGGTTGGCAGCACAGCAGGAATTGTCGGTCTACAAACACCACGGGTTTTGGGCTGCGATGGACACGCAGCGCGACAAGCTGCATCTGGAGCGGCTTTGGGCAGCGGGTGAGGCCCCCTGGAAGATCTGGTCATGAGCAGCTTTTGGCAGGGACGCTCGGTCTTGATCACGGGCCACACGGGGTTCAAGGGCGCTTGGCTCAGCCTGATGCTGGCACGCCAGGGCGCCAAACTGCGCGGTCTGTCCCTGGCCCCAGAGGAGGCAAGCCTGTTTCGTGCTGCGCGGCTGCATGATCTGATCCCCGGCGATATCTGCGATCTGCGGGATCGCGCCGGTCTGGCCGCGATGTTCGAAGGTTATCGCCCCGATGTGGTGTTTCATCTGGCGGCCCAGCCGCTGGTGCGGCAATCCTATGTGGATCCGGTGGCGACCTGGGACAGCAATGTCACCGGTACGCTGAATATGCTGGAGCTGCTGCGGTCGTTGAACGCAGGACATCAGGCGGCGTCGCCAATGATCGTTGTGGTCGCCACCACCGACAAGGTGTATGCGCCCGTGTCCGGCCGCCATGCCTTTGTCGAAGGGGATCAACTGGGTGGGCACGACCCCTACAGCGCGAGCAAGGCGGCAACCGAATTGCTGGTCGCCTCCCACCGGCAATCTTTTCTTGAGCAGGAGAATATTCGCATCGCCACAGCCCGGGCGGGCAATGTCATCGGCGGTGGCGATTGGGCCGAGGATCGCATCGTGCCCGATATCGTACGGGCGGTCGCCTCTGGCGAGCCGCTGCACCTGCGTTACCCGCAGGCGGTGCGGCCCTGGCAACATGTGCTGGACCCGCTGGCAGGATATATGACCCTGGCGGAATCCATGGCGCAAAACACCGTTGATCCCAGCGATATGGCGCTGCCCAGCGTCAATTTCGGCCCCGGGGCGGAGGCGGAGAAATCCGTTGCAGATCTGGTGGATGTGGCGCGCCAAACCTATGCTGATGCGGCGCTTGATGTGCGTATCGACACTGCGGCGACCTGGTCGGAAACCGGGCGGCTGTGCCTGTCCAGCGCCATGGCCAACCAGCGGCTTGGCTGGGCACCGCGCTGGGGCTTTCAAGATTGCGTCGAAAAAACGCTGAGCTGGTATGCCGATGTGCAGCGCGGGGCCGATCCGCGGACGGTGAGCAACCAGCAGATCGATCAGTTTGAGGCCGCAGCATGAAGTTGGAGGCCCTAGCGCTGGACGGCGCCTACCGGATCGGATGGAGCGCCAATCACGACCACCGTGGTGCCTTTGGCCGTCTGTCTTGCGCTGATACTCTGGCGCAGGCCGGGCTGGAAAACCTATGGCCGCAGACCAATCTCTCCCGCTCTTCTGAGCGTGGCACGCTGCGGGGCATGCACTATCAGACCGCGCCTTGCGCCGAGATCAAGCTGCTGACCTGCCTGGCAGGCCGCATACATGATGTGCTGGTGGATCTGCGCCCAGGCTCGCCCCAATTTGGGCAGTGGATTGCGCTGGAACTGGATGGGGCCGCCGCCGAAGGTGTCTATATCCCCGCAGGCATTGCCCATGGGTTTCAGACGCTTACCCCGGATGTGATGCTGCACTACAGCCATTCGCATCCTTATAGCCCGGCCCATCAAGCAGGCGTTGCCTTTGACGATCCTGACCTTGCGATCACCTGGCCACTGGTGCCGGTCGCTGTGTCTGCGCGTGACCGCACCCTGCCGCGATTGCGCGATCTTGCTGAATTTCATGAAAACAACCGCGTCCCCGTCGGCGCAGATGAGGAGATGTCCAGATGAAGTGCCGCCACTGCGCCGCCACGCTGTCCCATCAGGTCCTGGATTTGAACCATGCACCGCCATCCAATGCCTATCTGACCGCAGAGCAGCTGCGCGCCCCTGAGGTGCATTTGCCGTTGCGGCTGCTGATGTGTTCAGAGTGTTTCCTGGTGCAGACAGAGGATTTTGCCGCGCCGGACCAGCTCTTTGATGATGAATATGTCTATTTCTCCTCGACCTCGCGCAGCTGGCTCACCCATGCCACCCGGTTCTGCAACACCGCTATCGAGCGTCTGGAGCTGAGCGCGGATAGTCTGGTTGTCGAGATTGCCTCCAACGATGGCTATCTGCTGCAGAATTTTGTCGCGGCTGGCGTGCCTTGTCTCGGGTTTGAGCCCACGGCCAGCACCGCGGCTGTGGCGCGCAGCAAAGGTGTGGAGACGAGACAGACGTTTTTTGGCAAGGCCGAAGCGACCGCATTGCGGCAGGAACGCGGTGGCGCGACCCTGATTGTTGGCAACAACGTCTACGCCCATGTGCCGGATATCAATGATTTCTCCGAGGGCATGGCAGCGTTGCTTGCGCCTGAGGGGGTGATTTCGCTGGAATTTCCGCATCTGTGCGAACTGGTCGCCCAAGGGCAGTTTGATACCGTCTACCACGAACATTTCTCCTATCTCTCCCTGACCACGGTGCAGCGCATTCTGGCCGCGGCTGGTCTGCGGGTCTTTGACGTCGAGCGTTTGCCAACCCACGGCGGTAGCCTGCGCGTCTGGGCCTGCCACGACGCAGCAACGCGGGCGACTGCGCCCAGCGTTGCGGCGGTGTTGCAGCAGGAAGCAGTGGCCACCGCGCCGATCACCGGCGCCGGAGCAGCTTCTGGCGAGAGGGCGGGGGTGGAAACCGGCGTTGGGCAGCCTGCATACTTCTGCGATCTGCAAGCCCAGGCAGATCACGCCGCCGATGCTCTGGTGGAGTTTTTGCAGGGTTGCCGCAGCCGAGGAGAGAGTGTCGCCGGATACGGCGCCGCGGCCAAGGGCACAACTCTGTTGAATTACGCGGGCGTGAACCAGCGTTTGTTGCCCTATATTGCGGACGCTGCCCCCTTCAAACAGGGGCGTTTCTTGCCAGGTGCGCATATTCCAGTGGTGTCGCCCCAGGTGCTGCGTGATGCACCGCCTGATCACCTGCTGATCCTGCCGTGGAACCTGCGGGATGAGATTGCCGCTGATTTTGCAGATCTGAGCAAACAGCATGGCACCACGCTTTGGACCGTTATGCCGCATCCAGCACCGGTCCAGCCTGCGGGGAGTGCCCAAAAGCCCGCTGGTGCAGTGACGCGCGCTGAACTGGCTGGCCCTGCAGTGTCAACACATCACAAAAAGGCGGGTTGATCATGTCTGATATCAAACTGAGCATTTGTATTCCGACCTTCAATCGCGGCCGCTATCTCCGTAGCCTGCTGGCCGCCTTGGAAAATGACATCGCGTCTTTGCCTTGGGCGGTGGAAATCATCGTTTCAGACAATGCGTCCGACGATGATACCGCAGAGATCCTGGCAGAGGTGGGCGAGAGGCTTCCGTTGCGCAGTCTCAGGCAGAGCACAAATGTCGGCGCAGTACGCAACGTGCAAATCGCCTTGCGGGCTGCGCGAGGTGAGTATGCGGTCTACCTCGCCGATGATGACCGGTTGCGACTGGATGGTCTGGTGAAGGCCATCGCGCTGTTGGACGCCAATCCTGCCGCCTCCATCCTCTATGCGCCATGGACGTCAAAGGACCTTGTGACTGGAGGCGTTGGTGCACCGTTTTACCAGCAAAAACAAAATGTGCAGATCGCAAAAGGCGATTTTGTCGGCCTGCTGGAGCATATTCTGGATCACCATGTGTTCGCTGAGATCGCCATCATGCGGGCGTCGGCACAGAAAAAACTGGTGCCGATCGCCAATGATCTGATGTTCTGGGCGTTTACCACACCGGCGGAGTATCTGGGGCTTGGGGATGTGATTTTTGCACAGCACCCCTTCTACCATTCGATCACGCGTCATTTTGAGGGTGATACGCGCGCTCAACAGGGGACCGAAGAGGTGCAGACAGCCTGGGATCGTTATCGCGGCGGACTGGAGCATCTGTTTGGTCTCGCGTTGCAACAGGGGAGATTGGGCAACATCGGACAACGGATGGTTCAGTTGAACCGCATTGTCACCGACAGAATGCGCGTTGCTCTACGGCTGCGCATGGCCTCTAATGCTGATCCTTTGGAGACCTACGCTTTGGCCTCCCGTTTGCGGGGCATGGGCGTCAATATCGAGCAAACGGCTCCGTTGGATCAGATCCGGCTCGCCGCTGCTTTGCAATATATCTGTGTTGTGCTGCCGGATCTGCTGGGCGCAGATGGGCTGGCGGTGATCGGGTCCTGCCCGGAGCAGACACTCGCGGCGCTCTCGGATGTGGCTTGTGTTCCTTTGCGGCACGTGGAGCAGATCGATGAGATCAAAGGCACAGATATCGTCTTCAACCTCGGCGAAGCCGACACCCCGATACATCTCGCGGCCGAACAAATGGCGCTGAGTGCGCTGACCGAGGGTGATTTGATGCGCAAATTTGCCTGAGCCGGTGACTGATATGGCGCAACCACGCATTTTAATAACAGGATCGACCGGATTTGTTGGCCGGGCTGTCACCCGGGTCTTGCAGAGGCTCGGGGCGCCGCTCTGTCACGTGGTACGGTCCGGGTCTGCGTCGCGCATTGCCTGTTTGGGACCGAGGGATCGGGTGATCGAATGCGACGATGTATTTGCGCAGTCTGCTGACTGGTGGGCGGATCACCTGGCCGATCAAGATATCGTCCTGCATCTCGCCTGGTACGCCGAGCCGGGGCGCTATCAGATGTCGCCGAAGAATTTCGACTGTTTGAGCGGCACATTGGCGATGGCTCGTGGAGCGGCCTCGGCCAATCTGGCGCGCTTTGTCGCTGTCGGCACTTGCCTTGAATACGACCTGAGCGCTGGTGCGGTTGGCCCGCACACCCCTCTGGCGCCGCAATCGCCCTATGCCGCGGCCAAGGCGGCTTGCGGTCTGGCGCTTGGGCAGATGCTGCCACTTGCGGAGGTGTCCTTTCTCTGGGCGCGGTTGTTTTATCTGCATGGCGCAGAGGAAGACCCACGCAGGTTGGTTGCCTATCTGCATCGTCAATTGCAGGCCGGAGAGGTGGCCGAGCTGTCCAGTGGGATGCAGCTGCGCGATTTCCTGGATGTGGAGGTGGCCGCGCAGATGCTGGTGCAGGAAACGTTGGGTGAGCGGACCGGTGCTGTGAACATCTCCAGCGGCGAGGGCATCCGCGTGCGCCAGCTGGCCGAACGGATCGCCGATGAACACGGCCGCCGCGATTTGCTGCGCTTTGGCGCGAGACCGGACCACCCTGATGATCCGCCAGAGGTGATTGGCCTGCGACCGGCTGCGCCCAAGCCCCGATATGGCGGGCAGGCGGTAAAGGTGCCGGACAGATACTGGGCCGACCGCCAAGCGGTTCCCGCATAGATCAACAGGCCTGACCGCCGTCGCCCGAATTCAAACGAACCACCACAGATACCGAACCCAGATACTGAATACAGTTATCGAACAGAGATACCGAACCAGGACAGAATATGAGAGGTCACAGATGACATCCTTTGCCGCCGACATTCCCGCCCGTCTCAGCCGGATGCGCAACCATCGCGCCCTGCAGGATTCTGCACTGGCGTTTATGCGGGCCTCTGCCGATGCGCAGTATTCATACAACTATCATTGGCTGGGCCGACCGATCATTCAGTATCCGCAGGACATTGTCGCCATGCAGGAGCTGATCTGGCAGATCAAACCGGATCTGATCATCGAAACCGGGATTGCGCACGGCGGCTCGTTGATCTTTTCGGCATCGATGCTGGCGCAGTTGGATATGCATGAAGCCATCGAAGCCGGAACCTCGTTTGACCCGAGCCGCTCGCAGCGCAAAGTGTTGGGCATCGACATCGATATCCGCGACCACAACCGAGACGCCATTGACGCCCATCCCATGCGCTCGCGGATCGAGATGATACAGGGCTCTGCCATCGATGCCGGGGTGATCCAACAGGTGAAGGAATTTGCCAAAGGGTACAAAAAGATCCTGGTCTGCCTCGACAGCAACCACACCCATGATCACGTTCTGGCAGAATTGCGTGCCTATGCCGATCTGGCTTCGGTCGATAGCTACTGCGTGGTGTTTGACACGCTGATCGAGGATATGGACGACGACACCTATCCGGATCGTCCCTGGGGGAAGGGCGACAATCCACGCACCGCCGTCAATGCCTATCTGCGCGAAGATGACCGGTTCGAAATTGACGAAGACATACACGACCGTCTGCTGATCACGGTCGCCAGAGGCGGCTTCCTGCGGCGAACCGCCTAGGAGCTACGATCAGTCCCTAAGATCAGATCCTGGGATCAGTCTCGACGATCAGGCCCGAGCAACCCAAAGGCGCAGCAACCAAGCTGCGCCTTTTTTGCTGTTTTGCAGTAGGCATGCAGAAAGCGGGGTCGGGAGATGGTGAATTGAGATCGAGGGTCTGATTTACTGACCTCGTTTGGCCATCTGTATTTGTCCACCTGTGGTCACCGCTTTGGACGCTTGTTGCGCAAAGCAACCCTCCATGCCATCGTTACGATGCTCTTTTGAGGCGAGCGTGAAGATCGCAGCACGGTTCACCAGCAGATGTGGCTGTCACCGCCCAGTCAGGGTCAGATGCAACAGACCTGTCGAGAACATTCTGAATTGTCCGGTGTAGGTAACATGCCAATTGTCCGCTTCAGTTAGTACCGCAGCAGCCCAAATCGGAACGAGCCGTAGGCGACTGGAGATTTGGGCTGCTGCGTTCGCACGCGTCGAAGCGGGTC
>NZ_JAJDWC010000026.1 GCF_022825805.1 Phaeobacter sp. | reverse complement strand
GAGAGGAAATCAAGAAACAGACAATCCGAAAACGCCGGTTGCAGCACCAAGCCGCTGCTGCCTAAACTCAAACAGAAACCGAACCAGAGCCTCTGTTACGAAAACGCTTCAGCTCTCCGAAAATCTCTGACGACGGACATGATGTCGGTAGAATGATGCTAGATCAACACCCTATTCCTACAAACGGCTGGTCGCCACTCGCTGGCCCACTTGGTTCTGGCACAAATTGGGCTGCCGATTTTCTCCGCGAAGCCAATCAAGCAGCACAGCTCCAATATAATCTTGGTACGGTTGATCTGAACGATCCAGCGCAAGCGGCGGCCTTGGTCAACCTGGCCGAGGCGCGATTGAAAAACCTCTACGGTTTTCGACTGAAACTGCGGATCGCCCATACCGTCTCGACCGAACAGGCGGCCTTACTGGCTAGCGTCGGCGCGATAGAGGTTTCGGTCGATCCGTTGGGATCACCTATTGGGGCGTTGGAAGATAGGGCCAATGCCCTATCCATCCAGTCTGTGCGAGCGCTGGCGGAACAAGAAGTCACACCACATTGGTCGCTGTCGGCCAAGGCGCTTACACTGGACGAAATTCGCGCGGTGATGACTGTGACCCTGCAACTGCCCCCGCCATCCGCTATTCTGAATGGGCCCGAAGGCAGCTCAGAAATCCTTGGACAATGGCAGAAAGCAGCGACACCGCAATGCTGCTCTTACGCGCGCGGCCCCGGTTTCTTGCGGGTACTTGATCGGCGTCAAGGGGCGCGGGATTGGCGCTTTGTCGTCCTGAACGAAGCACAGGCCCAAATTTTGCTCACCTGCCGTGAGGCGCAGACTGTTGATAGTCTTGCCGCGATGGATGTGCTGCCGGTGGATGCGATAAACTCAGTGCTAGGGGCGCTGCAGCAATATGGGTTGGTCCTTATCAGCGGTGACACAATCGTAAGCGTTGTGCCGCGTCGGCATTTTTCGGAACGCTGGGCGTCTGGAGATCATTAGAGTAGAAGGGAGGGCGAGCGTGCAGGCAAAGCAGGCCACACCCACGCTGATTAGACCGGATTTTACGGCCCTGAAGCGGTGGGCGGCGGCATCAGCGAGGCCCCTCGAACAGGTGTTTTTCCGGCGTCAGGCTGCGCTGAACCAAAAAATCTGTGTGATCGAGCAAGAAATTTCTGTTCTGGGCAGGGCCCTTTGTCCTAGCTATGAGGCCGCGGTGGCGCAATGCGTCACAAGCGCTGAAAGGCATGCGCTGATTTCGGTGCGACGGGCACTGCACGCCGGACGAGCCTTGCGTGCGTCTGAGATCCGTGAGCTTGAAGATGTGCCACTGGGATCCGACCTACGGGGAAGAACCTCTTCCTACACGGGTCTGCATCAGCGGCTCGCCGCGCTGAGTGACAAAGTCCAGGCGGCGATTGACGAAGACGAGGCTCGTTGCGATGCCGCGCTTCTGGCCTTGTGGTTGTCGGGGCCGTTGCGCGATGCGCTAGTCTCAACACAGCCCGACTTGCACAACCGTGTAGCCAAGCTCATCGTCGCGCCGTCGGCTGACCCCAAGAAATGGCGCAGGATGCGGTTAACACTGTTATCTTACATTCAACGCCTGTCGGCCAAGACCAGCCCGATGGGGCAAATGGGTGCTGCTGGGTTCGCGGGAGGCGAACAATCGACGACGGCGACTCCCCATGTCGTGAGGCTTGCTGTGCCATCCGCGCGGGCATTGATTGATCGGTGTTTGAACCTTGCGGGCGACGACACGCCGCTATTTCCAAACCCCAGTTTGAAGTGTGGGACCGACGGGGCTGTCTCTGCTTTGGTTGCCGGGAATAGCACCAGCACCGCATCTCTCAAATCGCTTGAAGATCAGTCAAAAGCTGCGTTGATCTGTCTATTGGTTTTATCCCAACCCGGCAAAATGACACCTTGGACCTTACGGGATGTCGCGCATACTTTGATCGGTACTGCCAGCCGCGACCAAATCGCCAGACTGGTTCATTCTCTGATCGCAGAAGGGTTTTTACAGCGTTCAGTTCCGTTTGACGAAAGTTGCAACGATCTTGCACGAAGGCTGGCAGACACGCTAACCACCTTGCCAAATGACGTCATCCAAACACTACACAAACTTCAGGCAGCTCTGGATGATTTGGCCACTTCGGAAACCCCTTCTAACGAAAAGCGCGGAACCGCGATAGAACTGGCCCAGACATTATTGGATGCAGACGGGTCCGTCACGCCTGATGTTTCCGTCACTGTAACCCCTGCTGCCCGGGCTGCTGACCCGCCCGATCTGGTGCCCTCAATCAAGGTTGGGCTGGCACTTCTTACAACGCTTCTACCGCTGTTCGCAACTGAACAGTCGGCCCGAGTTGCGCTAAACCAGGCTTTTGATGCTGAGTTTGGTGCTATGGGTCAATGCGATGATGTAGTCGGATTTCTCGCGGGGCTTGATATTGCAATGTTTGGGCAGAGCGATCTGCAAGCCGCGCGGCAGGCAAAGGTGCTAGACCTGTTGTTGGACCAGATGGCAGTCGGCAAATCACGGTTGACGGTGGATCCAGCGGTCATTCGAGTGTGGCAAGAGATGTCAGCCGAAGTCGCGTCAGCGGGGGCTGGCGAGGTTGCGATTTTTGGACACCTTAGCCGCATTAATCAGGCCCCCGCCTTTATATTTAACCGGTTGGGGCCAGGCGCAGGCACGATGACGGCTCGCCACCTAAGTGGCAGTGACGAGGCGCGAGCCTTTGGTGCTGATTTAGCCGTAAGGCTGTCACCGGCCAAGCCGATTGAGCTGGCCGGACATTTCGGGTTCAGCGGTGAAACTTGTGAAAGCCCTGGTCTGGCGCGGTTGCTTTATCCCGGCGAAGCTGGTGCAAGTGGTTTAGCTTGGTCCGATCTTCGGTTGCGACGCGATGGGACGGGTGCGCTGACGCTTTGCCTTTCGGATGACCCGACTCCGTTGGCACCCGTGCATTTTGGCACTCTTGCCCCGCAACTGTTGCCGCCAATCGTGCAGCGCATGCTGCTGCTTGGCCCGGTCGGCTTTGCAGATATGCCGCTGCTAGACCTCCTTGATGCCCGGCGCGCTAACCGCGCGGCGGATCAATGCCCGTTACTGCGACACTATCCACGTCTTGAGGTTCAGGGGCTTGTTCTTATGCGGGAAAGCTGGCGCATGACGGCTTCGCATGTGCCGCGGCCACCTGCCGGTGCGAACCCATTCGAATGTTTCCGCCAGATTGACACCTGGCGCCGCGACCTTGGCCTGCCCGATCACGTCTATATGACGCCAATGTCCACTGCCGAAGCGCTGGAGCTGCGGGGCGGTCGGATCAAGGGGCTGCACCGGCTGCGCAAGCCGGTCTTCGTTGATCTGACCGATCCCGGATCGGTGCGCGTGATGATGCATTACTTTGACCCGAGATCGAACAGCTTGACCTTTGCCGAGGCACTGCCGGACCCGCTGGCCAATCCTGATGCGGTGCATTCGGAATGGGTGTTGGAACGACGGGGGCGCAGATGATCGTCGCTGCGCATACCGGCCACACCGGGCTGCCGGAGCCATCCACGATGGATCAATGGGCCGCGTTTCATCTGTTCCACGCAGGTGATCTTGATGACGTGTTGCTACAAGTCGTGAAACCGGTCATTGCAGAGGTGCAGACCGAAAATCCAACGCTCAATTGGTTCTTTCTGCGCTACTGGAATGGCGGGCCGCATGTGCGTTTGCGCGTGCGTGGCGTGACACCTAACCGCGCAGCAGAAATCGGATCGGCTTTACAGGCACGATTGATCGCTCTCGGCACGACTGCGCTGGATGCACATGCCTATGCTCAGGTCTGTAGCCGCATGGACCAAATGCGGGCTGATCTTCCTGAAAGTAGCAGTGGGTTGCTTGAACCGTGCGAGCGTTTGGCCACCGGAGGTACCGTGCAAAGACGGAACTACCAGTTTGATGCTGGAAAATACGGAAACGACAGGGTTTCAGGCGCAGTTGAGGAGGCCTTTTGCACATCCTCTGTCCTGTCGATAAGGGCATTGCCGGTGATCGCCCAAGCGCGGCAAAGTCGTAGCGGCGTCGCCGCATTGTTCATCGCTTCGGGTGCTCGTGCGCTGGCAGGATCACACCTTGAGCGTGCAGATTTTCTTGATGAAATCGCCACGCAATCGGCGGACCTAATGGCAGAAATCCCGGCACCCGGTGCCGTTGACTTGCCTCCAGCCACGTTAGTCACGGTTGCCAAGGGTGACGATCCAATCCAAACCACTGGCTCAATGCTGGCGGCGCTTTTGATAGTGTGGCACGCAGCCTGCGAAAAACTCGTTGCCCGCGTAGATGCCGAATTGGCGAAGCAGCAATCACGCCTTGCGGCACAGGCGCTTTTGATGGATGCACAGCATCTTTTGATGAACAGGCTGGGCGTCCCAACGCGAATTGAGCCGCATTTGCTGCGGCTCGTAGCGGCAGCACTTCGTCATGAACCGACATATTTGAACCGCGGGAGCGACTGATATGAAAGCGGAATTTTGGGGCCAATTCAAAAAAATCTATGAAGACCCCGCCCAACCTTGTGTAGAAGTCGAGATGTATAGCGAGGATGTGGTCGAAGACTATGACGTCCTGTTTCCGGTCAATGACATCGATATGTACCAAGACATTGCCCGCCGCTGCCCTGGCCCCATCCTAGAACTCGGCGCGGGCACGGGCCGCGTCCTATGCGAACTGCTCCGCGTCGGACATGAAGTGACTGGGCTTGACCTGTCTGCCTCAGCCTTGAACATAGCCCGAAAACGCCTTGCGGATCTGCCGCCTCAGGCGCAGGCTCGTGCGCAGTTGGTCGAAGGCGATGCCACAGCGTTCGATCTGGGGCGAACGTTCGGGTTAATCACGATTCCCGCATGCAGCATCGTTTTGTTTCAGGATCGCGCGGCCCGGCTGGATATGTTTCGCACGATCGCAGCCCATCTCGCGCCAGATGGTACGTTCGCCTTTGATTTTCCTCTGTTGGATTGGAACAGGCAGGCAGAATGGGACAAACAGATCGTTGACTTCCGGTTCAACCGCGATGGCATCGACAGGCATATTCGATTGGGTGTGCGGGCGGCCACCACCCGCAACAGTCTTGAAGTCAACATTCATTGGATCCCACCGAAGACTTGTGCGGCCAGGCCCCATATGCTGGAGCGCAAAACAGTTCTGGTAATCGACGTCGCTGAGATAGAGGCAGAATTGGCTGAGGCCGGGCTAGCCGTCACCGCGCGCCGAACACAGGGCGTTCCGGGCGGAGGTGGGCGGGTGCGCTGGATGGAATGCGGTCTCGCGCGCGCCGCCGACTATCCACTGTGGCATCCCCATATGCCTGTTACCGCAACCGAAACGGGGGCGCTGTCGCTTGAGCGAGGTCAGGGTGCAGAAGTTCTGGACGAGCAGGGTAACCGCTATGTCGATTTGGCATCGGGGTTGTGGTCGACCCCCCTGGGGCAAGGGCACGCTGGCGTAATCAACGCAGTGAACCGGCAGTTGCAAACCCTATCTTACGGTACGTTGTTTGCCGGATATTCCAATCAGCCTGCCGCAAATCTGGCACGTAAGTTGGTGGCGCTTGCGCCGACAAATTTGGGATGCTGTTATTTGACTAACAGCGGTTCAGAATCCGTTGATCTGGCGATCAAGATCGCTCGCAGGTTTCATGCAGCAGGCGAGCGCGGACCGCGCGCGGATGTAGGGTATCTTGATCAGTCCTATCACGGCACTTTCTTTGGCAGCATGGCGGTTAGCGGGCTTCATCCCAGTCAGGCCGAGGCCGCACCCGGTCTGCCTGGTGCCGTCGCGATTCCATCTCCTATCCCGCGTTTGGCCGCGAAACCCAACGACACAGCAGCCTATGAACAGGCCTGCGCCGATGTGCTTGAGGCGCGCATCACTGCGCCTGATAGCCGGATCGGAGCGTTCATTCTGGAACCTGTAATGGGGTCCGCTGGGGCCATTGTGCCCTCACAAGACTATCTTTCACGGATCTCGCGGATCTGTCGCGAGCATGAGGTACTGTTAATCGTGGACGAGGTCGCGACTGGATTTGGACGCTGCGGTAGCTGGTTTGTCAGCCCGAATCTGGGTCTTCAACCCGACATCCTGCTTTTGTCCAAAGGGATCAGCGCGGGGTATCTACCTTTGGGCGCTGTGCTCTTCAGCCATGAAATCGGGCGCCGATTGCGCGACGCGAAGCTTAGTCTTGGTCACGGATCAAGTCACAATGGCAACCCCGCATGTTGCGCGGCAGGCCTGGCCACCATCGCAGCACTTGAGTCCGAAGGCCTGATTGATAGAGCCGCCGCATGCGGGCGCCGACTAGCCCGGCGGCTTGACACATGGGTCGGTCGGGCACCGGTGCGTCGGCTGCATGGGATGGGCTTATTTCAAGGGCTGGAATTAGAGCAACAGAACGGTGAGGATCTATCAGCTGTTCAGGTGGCTCAAGTTCAGTCGGTTTTGCGAGGGCTGGGTGTGTTGACCTATGCTGCGCCTTCAGGGCTTGTTTTGCTGCCGCCACTGAACATTCCAGACGCCCTGCTTGATAGCGCGATAGATAAGATAGAGGCCGCGCTTACTGGCATCAGCTTCGCAGACGGGACCTTGCACCTACGGGCCGCGCCGACCCCATGATAGAGACGGCGCTGATAGTAGGATCAGGAGGATGGATCGGCCAAAAACTGTCTGTCGTGCTTCGCGCTCGCGGCTGGCAGGTCATCGGTTTTGATCGTTGTGCCGGTCCAAATGTGGCCGTGACCGGCGACCGCTTCAATCCCGATGATTTGGCGAAGGTGCGCCACGCCTGCCCCGAAGGCGCGATTGTTTTTGACCTTATCGCCTATGAAGAAACAGCGGTGCAAAGCCTGTGCAATGCGCTGGATGGTAAGTTAGCACGCTATGTCGTTCTGAGTACGGTGTCAGTCTATTCTTCCCTTGGATCAGAGTGTGCGACCGAGGCTCAGGCAGTTCTGGGAGCTAGCGATGGGCCGGGATATCAGGCCGGTAAACGCCGAGCCGAACAATCGCTGACCGCGCTCGCTCTAGATGTGGAGCCTCAATAGGTTGTTCCGATTTAATCGTAACCGGCTGATTGGTGGTTTTGATTTTAGGGCCGCGTGTGGTCTGTGCCAATTGTAGAGATGTGTCCAGACGGGCAGATCGGCGGCGCGGTCGTCTGA
>NZ_JAJDWC010000060.1 GCF_022825805.1 Phaeobacter sp. | reverse complement strand
GAGCGGTTCTTTGGCAGGCTGAAAGCCTCGTTCCGTCGCATCGCAACCCGATACGAAAAGACGTCACGCAATTTCCTGTCGATGATCAAACTGGCATCCGTCAGACTGTGGATCGAGTTTTATGAGTCGGCTGCCTAGCTTTCCCATGCGGTCGGCGGCACGTTTCGGAAGGCTGTCACAGAACGAAGGGTCTGTCAGATCGCCACGGAACACGTGATCAGCGTCGCAGTCGTGTATGTCTGCGCCCGCGACGGTCACGCCCAGCTCGCGCAATGCTCTCACGATGGCTTGGCCAATTCCTCCGCCTGCACCTGTGACCAGCGCAGTCTTCTGGGCGAAGTTAGTCATGATCGCATCCTTTCGTTTTTTTCGAAAGGTAGATGAAGCGGCTAAGGCGGCATGCAGGATAGCGACATGAACGCCCAGGTCCAACGACCTGTGGGCCGTTTGGAGCGCGAGAGACATATCCGGCGAGGTCTGCCACTTGACGCGCATTTGCTGAGGCATCAGCGTTGTCTGTCGCGCAGCCCGGGGTTGAGAGTGCGCTAGCCGCTAGATACTTGACACTGCCCGCGTGTCGCCCGGCGCCCAATGATGCTCCAGAGGTCTGCGTACAGGGTGAGGACGCAACGGGTCGAAGGCAAAGTGGTCTATGTGACTGTGAATTGCCCCATCATTCCACAGTCTTCGTGTTCCAGAATGTGACAATGATACATGTAGGGCGTGTGATCTGTGGCCTCGTAGTCAAAGCGCACCAGAACCTCTGACCATCCATCATCGACGTGAACCATGTCTTTCCAACCTGCAGCGTAGGAGGGCGGTGGGCCGCCGTTCTGGCTGAGAATGCGGAAAGAACATCCATGAATGTGGAACGGATGCAGTTGGTCATCAACCGAGATACGCCAGATTTCAGTGTCGCCCTTGCGGACCTTTTCATCGATGCGGTCCATTTTCATGGGCTGGCCGTTGATTGCCATCGCACCAGCGTCACCGCATACGTTTTCCCAAGCAAGCGCAAGAGCTGCCAGATCAGCGCCGACATTCATATTCAACTGAAAGTCACGCGTTACAGTGGCATCCGCCGAATTTGGTGGGACAAGATTGGCAAGTTGCGTTGGCAGCGCGCCGTCAAATCCCCTCATGTCAGTGCGTGCGAGCGACAGGGCTGTGACGCTTCGGTTGCCGCCAAAGAGATCTGAGAGGAAGCCGCCACCGTTTCCGTTCAGGTTCACCTTGAGTGCATTGGTCTCAAACGCGGTCATGTCTACGAGCACTTCATACCGCTCACCCGGAGACATTAGAATGTTGTTAGCTTCCACAGGTGATGAGAGAAACCCACCATCAGATGCAATAACCGTTATGGGACCCGTTTCCATGGAAAGCCGCAGGAACCGGGCGTTGCATGCGTTCAAGATGCGCAGTCTGACAAGGCCGGTGGGAACGGGTTGCGCAACCGGCGCAATTGCGCCGTTCACAGTCAGCGTGTCGCCTTCAAAACCGTCTTCAAAAACAGCGGCGGACAGTTCGTAGGCCATTTTGCCGCTGTCATCGAATGTTTTGTCTTGAAGAACGAGGGTGAAATCATCCACGCCGTAGGTGTTTGGTAGATCCGCGGCCAGGCTGGCATCATCTTCCACCAGCAGAACACCTGCGAGACCTTTGTAGGTTTGTTGCGCGGTTTTCCCGTGCATGTGCGAATGAAACCAGTTCATCGAGGCATGCTGAACGATTGGGACATCTGGGGACCAAACCGAACCATGTTCGATTTCCTGATGTGGTCCGCCATCGACATCGCCGGGAATATGCAGACCATGCCAGTGGATCGTGGATGTCTCTCCGATGTTGTTGGCGACATCGAATGGCAAGGTCTGACCTTGTTTCACCCTGATGACCGGTCCCAGATAGTTGTGATTTATCCCCAAGGTTTCGCTGACCACGCCATTGCCAAAGTCATGCGTTGCGGGGTTGAGCGCCAATGAAATCCGGTCTTCGATCCCACCTGTCAGGTCTGTCAGAGGAATGATAGGCAGCGGTCGCGGCGCGCTTTGCGCCCAGGCCAGATTGCCACCAGCCAAGAGCAGGCTTGCGCCAGCGGATTGTAGGAAAACTCTGCGATCCATTGAAACCCCCGAAGACTGTCAACTATGATTGATAGATTGGGAATGGGAAATGGTTTGTCAACTGTGATTGATAAAAAAGATAACGCCTTTCTGGAGCAAAACATCAAGGGCATGATGATGACGCTGATCGCGCGTTGGAATGCTGAAATGGATGATGCGCGCGCCAAAACCGAGTTTGCGGATGTCCGGCCCGCCGACATTCGTCTCTTTGCGCAGCTGCGCGGGCGTACACTCAAACTGTCGGAGATCCATCGCGAGATGGGGTTTTCTCGTCAGGCCGCGCAACAGGCTGTCGACCGTCTGGTCGACCACGGGATGGTGGCCGTCACGGCGGATCCGAGCAGTAAGCGAGACAAGCGGGTTTCAATTACCGAAAAAGGGCAGAGATGGCGGACCATAGCCGCTGAACAGATCAGGCAGATCGAAGCCGACATAGGCGCTGCAATTGGCGCGGAGGATGCTGAAGCTCTGCGAGGGTATTTGGCCCGTCTTATCAGCCCGAAGCGCTCGTAATTGCCGAGATCGATGACCCGAAACACTACTGACCAAGTGAGTGTTGCACCTACACAGCTAGCTACCTGTGGCTTGGCATATCACAACGGTTGTACAGCGTAGCGGCAAGGGTGATGGTGCATGCATGACAGCAGAAACAGCATTTTCGTTTGCGGCACTGCCGACGTCGGCACAACGGCACATTCGGCTGTTCCAGATGCACCAGTTTCTGGATCGATTTGCGATGGGGTTAACGGTCGCCGTTGTTGCTCTGGCACTTGCGGATCGGGGCATGGATCTGCTGCAAATTTCATCGCTGTTCGGGATCTACGCGCTGACAACCATGGCGATGGAGCTGCCTTTCGGCGGCTTGGCAGATAGCATCGGGCGCAAACCGGTCTTTCTGGCCGCAGTTGTCGCCAGTCTTGTTTCGCTTGCGCTGTTCCTGTCGTCCAGTGATTTTATGGTTCTCGCCGTTTCTTTTGGGTTCATTGGATTTGGGCGAGCGCTCAGATCGGGTACACTGGATGCCTGGTTTATTGAGACGTTCAAGGCTGCAGCGCCGAACGTAGACGTCCAACCTGCGCTGGCCAAGGCACAAACGGCCAATGCCCTTGGATTGGCCCTTGGCGCGGTTATTGGAGGGTTTTTGCCGGATCTCTTGGGGGCGATTGCCGCCAACCACGGCTTCAGCATCTATGATGTGTCCTACGTGGCCAGTTTTGCTGTGATGCTGGGCGTTTTTGCGTTCACGCTGCGCGTTGTTGTTGAACGCCCGCGACCGATCACCTCCCCCGGCTTATGGCGGGGATTTGTGAACGCGCCTGGGGTGATCAAAGATGCGGGCCTGTTGGTGCTGAGACATCGGGGGCTATCACTGCTCTTGACGACGCTGGCCTGCGTATTGCTGGCGACCAACCCGGTCGAAGTGATCTGGCCAACCCATGCCAAGCCCATGCTCGAAGGCGGCTATGCCAATTCCATCATTGGTATCTTGACGGCGACTTACTTCTTTTCCATCGCCTTCGGTGCGTGGCTGTCGCCCTATGTCAGCCGCATTTTCAGCCGACGGCACCCAATCACGCTTGCGGCAGTTTTCACCTGCCTGGCGGGTGCGCAGATCGCATTGGCGATTCAGGTCGATATTCTTGGTTTTGTCGCAGCCTTTGTTGTGTATTCGGTGCTCCTTGGCGTCAGTGAGACACCGGCCAACAGCATTCTGCACCGCTGTGTCGACGATGCACAGCGTTCGACCATGCTGTCTTTAAAATCCCTGATACAACAGCTTGGGGCGGCTGCGGGTTTGCTGCTGGCTGGCGCTATCGCAGAACTGTACACAACACCGGTCGCATGGGCGGTCGGCGCAGGGTTTCTTGTGTTGGCGGTTGTCTTGACGTTGTTTTTGATCCGGCACCTGCCTGCACAGGGTCAATAAGCGTCGTTCTTCTGTCCCACGCCACGAAGTTTGCTCGGAGAGCTCGCACTCTACTGCCGCCCGACGAAGGTGACCAACACCTAGCGAACGTATACCAGTGGTTTTTTGAGAAAAGGTAATGGTGCCCAGGAGAGGACTCGAACCTCCACGTCCATACGGACACTAGCACCTGAAGCTAGCGCGTCTACCAATTCCGCCACCTGGGCAGGTGTCGTGTGGGGCGTATAAGCAGAAGGGCTGACAGCGTCAACAGCAAAGTCGCGGGGGAGGGCGTGTCGTAAACCTTTCGCCGCTGGTATCGACACCTTGCGTAAGTTGGAAATGGCTAGTCCGCTCAAAAAGGTCGCGGTTGCATGCCGGTCAAAGCGTAGTTCGCACGCTCTGTTGCCGCGACAACGTCACGGCGGTGATCAACAATATACCGTCGTTCGTGCATGTTTTTCTGGCATCGACATCCTGCTGGCGATGAAAAAATAGGCGCCATGAACTTGGCTAGGCAATAATCTTTCTCGGCGCGGCTCTCTTCACGGGAAATTAATGAGAATCGGAAGAGCCTGAACCTCAATGTCGTTCCGGAAGCTACTCTTTCAACGTGCCACACATGATTTAGGACCAGTCACTTACACACCCAGCATCAGTCCGCTTTTGGCGGATCTACTTGGTTTGTGCCCAGCGGGCTCAGCCATAGACGCCATGATGCTCGGTGCATGTGTGTGCTCGTGAGAGAAGCAGTTCCCAACGGCAAAACCGCAATTCCGCCACCCTCAAACCTTTAGGGTCTTCTATGTCTGATACTACCGCTCTCCCCAAACCGCGTCGTGCTGTTTTCAACAGTATTCGGGCAAAAATGACTCTGATCCTGTTGACCATTGGATTGTCATTTGCGGGGTTCGGCTACATGGTCTTCACCCTTCTTGACCGGGTGTCAAACGACATGTTCGGTCTCAGTATGACCCAATTGCCGCGGGTTGAGCTGAGCACTGATATCGCATCGAGCGCAAGCAAGACCAAAGATGAAATGATCAAGCTGCTCCTGGCCGAGGACAGCGCGGCTCTGGCCGAAGCGAGCGAAGGTGTGTCGGCAACGACAGATGCGCTGGAGGGTCAGATCGCCAATCTCTATGCGGAGGAGAGAGAGGCTTTCAACGTATCATTGGTTGAAACCCGGGCAGCCTTGGACAAGCTGGCGGACGCTCAGCAGGACGTACTGCGAAACGAAGCACTGATTGCAGCGCGTATCGCCGAGCTGCAGACCATCAGTGAAACTCTGCAGTTCAAAGTGTCTGACCTGGCCGCTGGGGCGTTTGAGCACCTGATCAGCAGCGGCGACACGGCAATCACCAAGATGGACGAAAGCCTGTCACGGTTGATCAATGATGACTTTGTATTGATGCAGGACCTGCTGAGCGCCCGAGCAGAAGTGAATCTTCTGGCTGGAACGGCCATTGTTCTTGGATTTGCACAGGATCCGGACTTGGCGAAATCCATGTCCAACCTGTCCGACCGTTCGCAGTGGGAATTGGATGTTCTGATTCAACGCATTGAAGGCATGGAGCAGCACGTCATTGACACCGAAATCCTACGGGAAGCAGAAGCCGTGTTGAAGTCAGTGTCACAGCAAAGCCTCTTCCCATCGGAGTCGCTGCGGCGCTCGGTCATGGAAGCGCGGACAAAAGCGGATGAGCTGATTTCAGACGCAACCGACAGTATGGGCCTGGAACTGATGGTCAGCGCGCAGATCGTGAACGCTGAAAACCGCAATGCGATAGAGGTACTTCTGAAAGAAGAAGCAAAGGTTCTGGACGACCTTCTCAAGATCAACGAGGCGATTTCCACATTTCAGGTGGGGGCGCTCAACGTTGTGACGGCCCGCTCTCAGGAACAGGTCGAAGACGCGCGCGTATTGTTGCAGTCGGGTATTGAGATCCTTCAGGGATACAGTGACTTCGCCGATGGCAAGCTCTCGGCAGAGTTCGACATGCTGGCAAGAATGAGTGATCCGGTGACAGGTATCGTTGGTATGCGAAGCGATGTTATTGCAGCCGGACTGAGCGCTGAACAAGCCGCGGCAGATACTGCTACGGCAGTACTGTCTATCGCGGATCTCGCATCTGATCTCGGAATGACCGTCCAGAGCGAGATCGCGGGTATGGCCAATGATATCTCTAACGAAATCAAGTCGTCAGAACAAAAAATGCTGCTTCTGGCTGGGGTGGGCGCGGGTGTCTTTCTGTTTGCCTTCCTGCTGACACAGCTGTGGATTTCGCGGCCGATGAAACGCATTTCGAACGCCACGGAAAAGCTTGCCGGCGGTGACCGTAGCCCGATCTCCGGTTTTGACCGCTCCAGCATTGAAATCCGCCGGATTGCGCATTCTCTATCGATTTTCCGTGATGGTCTCGTGGAAAAAGAGGAAATGACCCGCATCGCAGAAGAAGAACGGCACGCACGTCAGGCTTCGCAAGATGCGGCTGTCAGTGCCCTAGGTGTGAGCTTTCAACAGGTTGTCCATTCGATCCAGACCGAGTTGGTTGGAGTTACCAAGCACCAACCCTATTCGGAGGGATCGAATGAACATTCACAGCAATGCCAGACTGACACCTTTGGGTCGAGCGCGATTGGT
>NZ_JAJDWC010000080.1 GCF_022825805.1 Phaeobacter sp. | reverse complement strand
AATGGTGCTGGCATAAGACATCCTCCCGGATATCTTGAATCACGCCAGCACCAATTTGGGAACCCAAAACGATTCAGACTTCAGGAAAGACGCTTTAACTGACGTTTTTCAAACTGTGCTACCTCTGTGATAGGGTATTTTCGGGTTTTTAGCGATTTGTGCTGCGACGCAGAAACTCAGCAAGCTACTGTTTTTTCTTGATTTAAATGGTGCCCGGGGGCGGAATCGAACCACCGACACGAGGATTTTCAATCCACTGCTCTACCCCTGAGCTACCCGGGCACGGGAAGGCGCTTTGCCTTGGGTGTGGGCGTTCTATGCCGTGCTGATGGCCGTGTCCAGAGCCTTTTTCAAAGAAATGTGCTAATGTTTGGAAGACAGGGATTTTTCTGCCTCTTCCAAAGCAATTTCAACGTCTTCCGGGTCAGTGATGGGGGTGGAATAGCTGCCGTTCAGCCACTTTGCGAGATCTTGATTTGCGCAGCGAGACGAGCAGAAGGGGCGATAGGTGGGATTGGTGGTTTCACCGCACATCGGACAGCTCATGCCAGCACCTGCCCAAGCGGGAGTCGGCTGCGTTTTCGCTGCAATTCAAAGTGCCCCAAGTTGGTCCAGCCGACGAGAATGGTTTCGTCGCTGTCTGCGCGAAAACTGGCGCGCAAGGCTGTTTCGAAAGCGCGTCGATCCTTCTTGGGCATAGGCGCCAGATCCAGAACGATTTGCCCACCCAGGCCGCGCAAACGAAGCGCTCGAGCCAGGGATTTGGCGCACGCAAGATTGGCCTTCACTCCCGCGGCCAAAGATGTATCAGCGCCGGTGTTCACGTCAACAGCCACCAAGGCGCGCGTCGGCTCGATGTATAAGAACGCTCCGCCACTCAGAGGCTCGCGGATGGATTTCAGCTGATCCAACGCATCCAAAACCCCATATTGCGCGAAACCGCCTGCCTCTTTTTCAATGGCAGCAGGCTCAGTCCACTCACGCCATGCCAGCAAATGCGGCGTATCCCCTTCGGCGAGAACCTCCGGGCCAGAACCATCATCCTGCAGGACCTGTTGAGCCAACTCGACCATAGCAAGGATGTCTTCTTCGATGTCAGCAGAATCGGCATCGGCGCAGGCAGACCGCAAGATCAGGCCAAACTCCAGACCGTCCATGGTCGTATGGGCGATCTCTAGCAACCGATCCCGCTCGGTCTCTTCTCGGATGGAGCGAGAGATGTTCAATCCAGGCGCGTCTGGGGTGACAATAGCATAGCGGCTCTTGAACAGCAGCTTCTGTGTAACCGGCAGGGCCTTGCCAGGTTCGGCGTAGCCCGTCAATTGGACCAACAGCTCTTGACCAGGGGCCAGGCCTTTAACTTGGCGCAAGAACGCAGGACCATCAGGGGTGGTCAGGAACATTCCGCCCTGCCCCTTTACTGGCCGGTCCGCTCGCGCCCGATAGATGGTGCCTGGCGTTGGCGCATCACTGTCAATCAGGAAATCCTCCAGGCGGCCATCAACCAACAGTGCAGCAGCCTCGCGATCATCGATATGATCAAGAACAATCATTCGCCCTTTCATGACGAAACCTCCATTCCTTGGTTCCATCCGGCTGCGCGCAGCAAAGTCGCTGTTTCCGCAAGTGGCAGCCCGACAATCCCTGTAAACGAACCGCTGATCCAGGGGATGAACGCACCCGCTGCACCTTGGATCCCGTAACCACCAGCTTTGCCTTGCCAATCATCAGTGGCCAAGTAGCCATTCAGCTCCTCATCAGACAGCCGCTTCATCTTCACCGCGCTGACGACGTCTCTGGTCCATACTTTTTCGCCACGACGAACAGCGACTGAGGTGATGACCTGGTGGCGCCGACCCGACAATGCGAACAGGAACGCAGCCGCCTCTGCCACATCAGCAGGTTTCCCCAGAATACGACGACCAAGAGCCACGGTGGTATCGGCACAGAGCACAATATCATCTGGTTCAGCAGAAATGGCCTGCAGCTTTTCAAAGGCAATGCGCGCGCAATAGCGGCGCGGCACTTCTCCAGCCTTGGGGGTTTCGTCGATTTCAGGGGGACAAACCACATCCGGGGTCACACCGAGCTGGGCCAACAACTCTAGCCGCCGAGGGCTTCCAGATCCAAGGATGAACGCCATATTGGGACCTCTTGTTGGTTTTGAGCCTGGCAACCTGCCAGCAATCTGGCACTGCTGCGGGCACATATTGGCTGCGTCGGATCTGCAGCTTGTCAAAACAAAAGCCCGGCGTAATCAGCCGGGCTTTGTGCGTAAGGTCAATCTGTCGCTTACTTAAAGCGATAGTTGATCCGGCCCTTGGTCAGGTCATATGGGGTCATTTCCACCTGAACTTTGTCGCCAGCCAGAACCCGGATGCGGTTTTTCCGCATCTTGCCTGCCGTATGCGCGATGATTTCATGGCCGTTTTCCAGCTCGACCCGAAACGTCGCATTGGGCAGGAGTTCCTTCACGACACCGGGGAATTCGAGCGTATCTTCCTTGGCCATGGTATCTCCATTTGTGTGGATTCCCGCCAAGTTGCGGGACGTGGGCCTAAATGAGCACTTTTTCCCTGTTTTTCAAGGGCACAATCATCGGAGCGAGCAGATTGTGACAGATTTCTCCGGTTCAGGTCGTTCTTGCCAATGCGTGCGATTGCGAACTGCTCCGTGGGACCGCACATGCCGGATCGCCGCAAGATCCACATCGCCATAGGTCCAACCCGGAGAATTCAACTCCCCCTCGGACAACACACCCGTTGCGGGAAAACCCGTATCTGGGGGCGCAAAAATGCCCCCGGCGCCAGTGTTGATATCAACGGCCTCGGACCACGCTGCGGGACCAACAATGGACGACATCACAGAGACGCACTGATTTTCGAGCGCGCGCGCCATCGCGCCAATCCGCACCCGCCAATAGCCGGACAGAGCCTCGGTGCAGGATGGCACCAAGAGGAGATCAACATCAGAAAGCGCACGTCCAAGGAGTGGGAATTCACTATCGTAACATATGAGGATACCGATTCTTCCCAAATCACTATCAAAAATAGTGAGCGGACCACCCCCAACTACGTTCCAGGGATCACGCTCAAACATGGTCATGATCTGTTTGTCTTGAAAACCTAGCTTTCCATTCGGAGCGTAAAGCGTGGCCCGGTTCACTGGGCGCTTGTCACCATCAAACACGGGTGCAGAGGCGCCCAAGATATGCACTTGGAACTGTGATGCGAGTTTGAGATGCAGAGCATCCACATCCGGCATCAAATCAGAAACAGCGCTCAGTGATCGCTCAAGATCGGCTGCCACTTCTGCACCGGCGAGCGTCGACAACTCCATCGAGCCATATTCTGGAAAAACCAACAGCTGCGCTCCATTTTCGGCAGCCTCTGACACCCAGCGTGTCAGCTTCGCTTCATAGGCAGACCAGTCAGTGAGCCAGTCAAGCGGGTAAGCTGCCGTCGCAATTTTCATAGCTATTCCTGTCAATCACAAGCATCCCGTAAAACCTGTTGGGCCAGGTCCCTATATCAGGTCAACGCACGCCACCAAAACTGTAGCGGTTTTCGACTTTCCTCAGTCTCCCCCACATCCCGCCAGGAAAACCCTGCAACGACACCCGGGATCGGAGCATATCCTCGCTGCCGCCAAAAAGGATGCAAATCGCGGGCAAATGTGGGTTTTGCAGGATGGTCATCGGGCCGCAAAACGCTGCAAAAAGCCGAATACCCAAAACCTTGCTCTGTGGCATGGGCTTCACGGAAATCGAAAAAGCGATGCCCAATCCCCTGCCCCCGATACGCAGGTAACAACACCGATTCTGCGCAATAAAAGATATCGTTCAGGTCGACATCAATGCTATCAAACGCTGCCGCGAAATCATCGGCATGATCCGCAAGGGGGGCACCGGTTGAGGCGCCAATCAGAACGTTTCCGTCCCAAGCTGCCACGACCACAGACTGCGCGCTATCCAGATAGCTCTGCAGATACTCTTGCTCATAAGCCAGGCTGCCATCGTACAGATACGGCCAATCCCGAAATACAGAAATCCGCAGGCGCGCAACATCATCCAAAGCTGTCGCCAAGGCCTCGCCCTTCAGGACCTCCAGTCGCACGCTCATTATGCGGAGACCTGTGCAATCCAATCAGCGAGGTTGTAATAGGTCGTCACACGCGTGATCTGTCCATCGCGCAGGTCGAAGAAAGAACCCGCTGGCAGCCGATATGTTTGTTGCTGCGCCTCGGGCAAACCGGCATCAGTTGCAAGATAGGTGCCGTTCACGGTGTATTCGGCCGCGGCGCGGGTGCCATCTGCGTTGACAAATACCACCATGTCCGTGAGGTTTTCGTCGTAACAGCGGCTCATATGCGCGCAAAAGTCAGCAAACAGCGCCTTGCCGCTGCGGATTTTTCCTTCATTCACGTGATGCGCGACATCGTCAGACAGGCAGGCCAACATCGCGTCAATATCTTTTGCGTTAAAGGCCTCGAAGTAGCGGGTGATCGTATCGGTCATTGTGTCTCCAACGGATTGCCCCAACGCTCAGTCAAACGCTGGATGATCTGGGATCGGGTCTGTCTGTAGCTTTCTAGCTTGGCGTCCCGGGTCTCTCCCAGTCCAGTTGGGTCCATAATCGGCCAATATTCGACATCGAGATGAAAAAAACGGGTCAGTTCAAGCGCGCGACGCTGGCTAGCCGGAGACAGAGCGACAACCAAGTCAAAGGACGACAGATCATCGCCCCATTGCTCCATTTCATCAAACGAACGCGACCGATGCCGCGACAGCTCAACCCCAATCTCTTGGCAAACGGCAATGCAGAACCCGTCGATTTCCATATCGTTTTTGACACCAACAGATTGGACGTAAGTGCCAGAGCCATAGAATTGCTTCATTATGCCCTCTGCCATCGGGGACCGGACCGCGTTGTGGTCACAGCAGAACAGGATCGACTGCGGCAACTCTTTCACGGGTCAGCCTCCGAAATGCAAAACGCAGATCAGGGTGAACAGGCGGCGCGCCGTGTCTGTATCGATCTCCGCCTTGCCTTCCAACCGTTCTTGCAAAACCCTGCTGCCTTCGTTGTGGATCCCGCGACGCGCCATATCGATGGTTTCAATTTGGCTCGGCGGCAGGGTTTTGACAGCGGTGAAGTAACTCTCGCAGATCTGATAGTAGTCTTTGACAACCTGACGAAACGGCGACAACGACAAATGAAATTCTGCGGCTTTTTCACCAGATTCTGCGGAGACATCAAACACCAGCCGCTTTTCCCGGATGGCGAGAGCCAAATGATAAGGCCCCTCCGGGACCGCGCGTTCATCACGAGCCGGCAGAGCGAAGCTGTTGTCCTCAATGAGATCAAAAATTGCCACCTTCCGCTCCTGTTCGATCTCAGGCGTAGGCGGCAGGAGATTTCTGTCATCCAGTTCGATGTGGCTGATGCGGCTCATGGGTCAGGTCTCTGTCAGAGGGTCATGTCAACATTGGCCTAGCCGATGCACCAACCCATCACAATGCGTTAAGCAACATAATTGCTTACCACACCATGCCAGGCGCAAAATCGCAACAAAACAACTGCGCCTAATCAGGAAATCACCAGTCCGTCAACTTTAGCGGTTCAAGCGATCCAATCGCGCGCGGATGGACAGGCCATGTGCTTCCAAGCTTTCGCTTTTTGCAAGCGTTTCCGCAGATGGCCCAATGGCGCGCAACGCCTCTGGCGTGATCTGGCTAAGCGTCGTCCGCTTCAGGAAATCCATGACAGACAAACCAGAAGAGAACCGCGCCGAACGCGCCGTCGGGAGCACGTGATTTGGGCCGCCGATATAATCGCCAATCGCCTCCGGCGTGTATTGGCCAAGAAAAATGGCACCAGCATGCACGGTTTTCACACTCAGGGCTTGGGGATCTGCGACGCAGAGCTCGAGATGCTCAGGTGCAATGCGGTTGGACAACTCAGCGGCCTCATCCAAATTCTGCACGGTGATGATGGCCCCGAAATCACGCCAGCTCCGGCCAGCAATCTCGCGGCGCTCCAGAGTTTCCAGGCGCAACGCGACAGCCTCTGCCACCGCGCCCCCAAATGCCTCATCATCTGTGATCAATATGGACTGGGCGCTTTCGTCATGCTCTGCTTGGCTCAAGAGATCGAGCGCAATCCAGTCCGGATCGTTGTCTTTATCCGCGATGACCAAAATCTCCGACGGCCCAGCGATCATGTCGATGCCAACCTTGCCAAAAACACGACGCTTCGCAGCTGCAACGAACGCATTCCCCGGACCTGTGATCTTGGCCACAGGTGCAATCGTTTCCGTGCCATAGGCCAGCGCCGCGACTGCCTGCGCACCGCCGATGCGATAGACCTCGTCAACACCGGCCAGGCGCGCAGCCAGCAAAACCAACGGGTTGATAACACCATCCGGCGTCGGCACCACCATCGCCAATCGCTCTACTCCGGCAACTTTGGCAGGGATCGCATTCATAAGAACCGAAGATGGATAGCTGGCCAAACCGCCCGGAACATAAAGACCCGCGGCAGACACCGCTGACCATCGCCACCCCAGCACAGCGCCTGTCTCATCTTCCCATTCATCATCAGACGGCAATTGGCGCTCGTGGTAGGCACGGATGCGCTCTACGGCCAATTCAAGCGCACGACGCTCCTCATCGCTGACAGTTGAAATTGCAGCATCGATCTCAGCTTCGGTGAACTGTAGCCGATCCGCCGACAGGCTCAGACGATCAAACTTCTCTGTCAGTTCGATCAAAGCCGCATCGCCGCGGTCCTGCACATCCGCGATGATCCCGGAAACGATGGCATCCACATCTGGGCTGTCTTCGCGTTTCGCCCCAAGCAGAGTGGCAAAGTCACCTTCAAAATTCGGGTCAGTGGTTTTGAGAAACTGTGGCATGGGGCGCTCCTTTGAGCCTGCAATATAGGGCAAGCCTTGCAGTCTCAAGGCAGGAACGGCCTATCACCCCCAATCCTGCAACGCGTCCTGCAAAATCGGGTGCAGAAATCCATCTGCCTTTGGCTGATCGAGCATTTGAAGCATCATCACGTCATCCCGCGGCAGGCCATTGACGAGAACAGACCTGGGCCGAATTCCGATGATCCTGAAACCGGCCCGCAGGTAAAGCGCAAAGGCTGACTTATTCTGCCGATCAACCGTCAATTCAATCTGCTTCAAACCAATCTCACGCGCATGAGCTTGAAGAGCGGACAGAATTTGGGCGCCAAGCCCTCTGCGGCGCCAAGCGGGATCAACGAAGAGAGGCCCAACATCACCAGTATGACCAAGTCGTTCAAGCCCGCCAGCGCGAAGCGCGGCAAAGCCAACAAGGCGTCCGTCCTGAAAAGCTCCCCAATAGACCTTTGCCTCCAGGGCGGCGCTCAACTGGGCGTCGGTGATAGCCAACATTTCAGACGGGGTGAGCAGAAATGCCTCTGGCACCTGCTCAAGCCCTTGACTCCAAAGAGCTCTGAGCAAGGGCAGATCGTCAGGCCCAAGACAGCGTATCATGGTGTGCCGTGATCGGGCGCCGCACCTGACAATGCCTTGTAAGGGCGGGTCACATCGCGCAGCGTCACTTCGAGCGCGTCGACCTTAAGCCGAAACGCGCCATCCCCTGCAAATGTTAGCAAGAGGTGTCCTGCCTCATCCTCTGCTGGCTCATAGGCTATGGACAGCAAGGACAAAATCAGATCGCGTTCTTTGCGATCAATGCCCTGGGACGCAACACCTAGAACCTGATCAATGACAAGCACGCTTTGCACACGTTCATAGGGCCGCCCACGCCGCTCTGCTGCGACCTTGTCTTCCCAGCGGAAGCGATTGATCAGGAGGGCAAAACGACGCTCTGACGGTCGCCAAGTCACCTCCGTTACAGGCAACACCGCGTCCTGAACCAGAGATGCGATGACCTGCAGATCATCCTGCTCGAATGCCCCTAAATTGAGCGGCGCTTCCCGCCCGTCATCAAAGCGTGCGTCTGTCATCACTGCTCCTTGATACGTTCGATCTGCGCCCCGACTGCTGACAGTTTGCGTACCACCTGCTCGTAGCCCCGATCCAAATGATAGACACGGCTCACCTTAGTTTGGCCCTCGGCCGCAAGCCCAGCCAGAATCAAAGATACAGACGCACGCAAATCTGTGGCCATAACAGGCGCCCCCTTAAGCGTGCTGACGCCCGTCACCGTCGCGTGCCCACCCTGAACCTCAATCTTTGCGCCCATACGCATCAATTCAGGTGCATGCATAAACCGATTCTCAAAAATCTTCTCTTCCAGAACACTTTTGCCCTCGGCGGTACACATCAAGGCCATCATCTGCGCCTGCAAATCGGTTGGGAAGCCGGGGAATGGCTCAGTCACCACATCCACGGCCTTCACACGATCCGAACCGCGCCGCACCGTAAGGCTGTTGGCATTCTCAATGATCTCGATGCCCGCTGCTTCTAGCTTTTCGCAGAACGCACCAATAAGATTCCGTCGGCCGCCGAGCAGCTCAACCTCACCACCACAGATTGCCGGGGCCAGCATATAAGTGCCCAACTCAATCCGGTCCGTCACGACCGGATGGGTCGCACCATGCAGACGATCCACGCCCTGCACGGTAATGGTCGATGTGCCATCACCGTCGATTTGGGCGCCCATTTTGCGCAAACAATCCGCAAGATCGACGATTTCCGGCTCGCGCGCAGCGTTCCGGATGACAGTTGTTCCTTTCGCCAGTGTCGCCGCCATCAGGACATTTTCAGTTGCCCCAACCGACACCAAAGGAAAATCGATTTCCCCGCCCTTCAGCCCTCCGATGGGGGCCTTTGCATGGACATAGCCATCCTTCAGCTCCAACTCAGCGCCGAGCGCCTCCAAAGCCCGCAGATGCAGATCGACCGGACGCGCGCCAATCGCACAGCCGCCGGGCAAGGACACAACCGCATGACCATCCCGCGCCAACATGGGCCCCAGCACCAAGATGGAGGCACGCATTTTGCGCACGATATCGTAGTCGGCGGTATGATTGTCGATATTATGGCTCGACAGCGCCAAAACCTGTCCGTCCTGTAGGCTGGACACCTCGGCACCCAGCGATTGGAGCAGCGTAGTCATCGTACGGATATCAGATAGCCGCGGCGCATTGGTGAGCGTCAGCGGCTCTTCACTCAGCATCGTGGCAGGCATGAGCGTCAGACATGCGTTTTTTGCGCCTGCAATCGGAATTTGGCCGCGAAGCGGACCATTCCCTGTTACCAAAATCGAATCCATCTGCTCTTTACTCCTTGGAACCGCTTTGCGCCGACGACTCGTCACTGTCTGTGGCAGACCGTGCCTTTGCCTGCGCCTTGCGTCGCGCCATATTTGCCTTCAAAGCGGCTTTCAACCGGTCTTCCCGCGCCTGCGCCGACCCGGTGTTCTTTGATGTTTTTTTCTCTGCCATAGGTCATCTGTACCGGAGAGTGAAAAAACCGTCCAGAATGCTCTTGCGCCTCAGAAAGTTTATGCCTAAAAGCCCCCTCACCGGCGCTGCTGTAGCTCAGAGGTAGAGCACTCCCTTGGTAAGGGAGAGGTCGAGAGTTCAATTCTCTCCAGCAGCACCAGTTCTTCAAATACAAAATCATCCACTGAGCGCGCCGTAAGTTCTGCGAGACGTCTTGACTTGTGGCGCAGATTCTTACGCCAGCGCTCAGCATGCGGCAAAATCCCGACAAAAGCGCGCAGTTGCAGCACCCGCCTGCAATCGGCGGCGTTTGGAAACAAACACTCCGATATCGCCTACATCGTTTTCAATCTTGAAATTCGATTCAAATGCAACCGACTTTGCGCGCGGAGAGTAGTAAGATTTAAGTCCAAATTAAGGCAACACGATCAGCATCAAGAGCACACAGCCTGTAGCCTGCATGAGGGTAGTTTCTCCCGAAAATGCGCTGGTTCAGGCAAAAGCTGCTTGGGATTTGATAAAATGTCTGCCTGCACTGTCCACACTTCTTCGCCCTTCAAAGTGTCTGCGTCAGTGGCGCATGGCATCCATCGCGAGTTAGCCAGTATCACCGCCAGGCGCGTAAACGGAAAAAATAGGTTTCATCAAACTCGCATTTGCGGCGGCACCAACCTCCATCGGGGCTCCGCCAAACGATTCTGCTTGCCATCAAAAGACCCCAGATTGCGAGAGAACCAACAGCCCACCGCCATCTGAGGCTGTCGGGACACCCAGCAACGCAGACATGAATGGTGGCCATCAACCGCATACTGCCACCAGTTCGTGAACTGCCCGACACGCAGATCCAACCCAAACACCAATTCAGACAGGGACACGTTCGACGCGCCCGCACTCCCACAACGGGAGGCAGCGGCGCTCATTCCATCGTGCCGACCCGGACACAACCAAACACTGGGAAGGCAGATCGTCAAAATGAGGTCCAAAGTCATGCAAAAACTTGCCAGAACGGCACTTCAAATCGCGCTCCTGACAATCGTTTCCTTTGGGACACTCCTGGTCAGCCAGGAAACGCTCTCTGCCCAAGGGTTGAACCGGGATATCAAAACCCAGCTAAAAAAATACGCAAAGCGCAATGTTGAAGTGCGCTTCGAAGGATATCTGACAGGCTATAGCTATTGGGACAACACGCCCCCTGGCAGCGCAGCGATCGCCCGCCCTGTGCTGCGGAGCAAAGCCGGGGGAACCGGCACCTATCGAGACCCGATCACTATAGCCGTGGGACACGCCATCCGCCGCGGCAAACAAACACTCGATTTTCCACCTGGCACACGGTTTTATATCGAACGGTTGCGCAAATACGCCATTGTCGAAGACGTCTGTGGTGATGGCCGCCAGCCACAAAACGGCCCCTGCTACACCGGAAAAGACGGGCGCCCCTGGTTGGATATCTACATCGGTGGAAAATACGATAGCGTCCGACACACCGAACAGTGCATGTACCGTTTGACGGGGATGCAAACCATCCGCATGAACCCGCGCCGCGGATACCCGGTTGCGCCAGGTGAAATCTCTGCAACGGGCTGCAGGGTTTTTGGTCCCATCGGATCCTAACCAAACCCAATCAACAAGCGGTGCGCCGTTACTGAGCGCGCCGCTTTAGATGGGCCAAAGCCTGCAACACAATGCTGTTTGTGTTTAGATCCGCATGGTTCTGCATCTGACTGTATTCTTTGAGATAAAGACCGCTGCTCATGCCAAACCCCTCGATACGGGCACGGCTTTGCGCAATTTGGAGCATCCTGTAGGTCTGATTGCAGGGACGCACCGCGTACCAGAGATAGGCAGCCTTGGTTGAAAAAATGCTGTAGTCACTTGTTTCAATTGGATCAAACACCACCTCGCGACCCCGCCGATAGCTAACATTCCATCGTGTGACGTGGCCCAGGTCGAACCCCTGATATACTTAGCGTCATCGAACTTCCGAGTTTTGATGAGTTGACGTCATGCGTGAAAACGGTTCAGTTAGGCTCATGATCCGCCCCGGTTTTCTTACCCCTTCAGAGCGTCGAGAGCTTGAGGCTTGCGTGCGCAGTCAT
>NZ_JAJDWC010000011.1 GCF_022825805.1 Phaeobacter sp. | reverse complement strand
GCGAATACACGTCTTCGAACTTCATAAGTCGAACTTCCTGTAACACTTCTGTCCGCTTCATAACGCCTCCTTTCGGAGACATGATAAAACCGGACAGATCGCATGTTACCTACACCGGACATATCGCTTGTTAGCGACACTACCCCTGCGTAAACATTGACCCCTAAAAAACGCCTTGCTAGCCTCGCAGATTAGTTACAACCAGACACCAAAGGTCTGGGCAGGGAGGAACAATGAAATACTATCTTGCAACGTCGGCGGCGTTGGCGCTTGCCACCGGCTCAGCCTTTGCCAGCGGTTTGGACCGAACCGGCCAGCCAGTTGGCATCATCTTCGAAGAAGGCACCTACGCCGAATTCTCGGTCGCCACCACGGCAGTGGATCTGTCCGGCAATGACCGGGCGACCAGCACTGTGGGCACACCTTTGAACCCGTTTCAGTCGGCAACCGGCGACGTCGGTGACCGGTTCAACATGTTTGCGGCAGGCTACAAGCGTGACCTGAACGATCAGCTGTCCTTTGCGCTGATCTACAACCAGCCCTGGGGCGTGGATGTAAACTACCCTGTCGGTCAGTCGCTGCTGCTGGGCGGTACCCAGGCAGAGGCGAACTCAAACTCGCTGACCGCTCTGCTGCGCTACAAGTTCAACGAAAACTTCAGCGTCCACGGCGGGATCCGGTATCAGGAGATCGACGGTCAGATCAATCTTGCAGGCGGGGCCTACAGCTCCATCGGTGGTCAGTACAATGTGCGCGTCAACAAGGATGGCGCCTTTGGCTGGGTGGCAGGTGTGGCCTATGAGATCCCAGATATCGCTCTGCGCGCGGCGCTGACCTATTCCTCGGAGATCGAGCATGATTTCAGCCTGACCGAGACATTCGTGACCGGCGCATCTGCTGGCACGTCGACCAAGACCAAGACGCCACAGTCGGTCAATCTGGATCTGCAGACAGGTATCGCCAAAGACACCTTGCTGTTTGGTGGCATCCGCTGGGCAGAGCACAGCGTCACCGATCTGGTGGTGCCTGGGCTCAGCGCGCAGGCGGGTCGGTCGATTGATCTGATCGATCTGGATGACTCTGTAACCTACACATTGGGTGTTGGCCGCAAGTTCAACGAAAACTGGTCCGGCTCGCTCGCCGTGATCTATGCGGATGTGGACGGCGACAACCTGGTCTCCCCGCTGGCACCAACCCACAGCTTCGAAGCGATCCGCCTGGGCATTCAATACACCCAGGACAAGATGAAGATCTCTGCCGGTATTCGCTACACCCGACTGGGTGACGCGGTCGCCGCCCCCGGTGGTCAGGTTGGCGTGGCAGATTTCGTCGACAATGACGCTGTTAGCTTTGGACTGAAGGTCGGCTACAGCTTCTGATCACACGGCGCTGATAGAGCTTGCGCCGCCCCGGCCCAAACGGGGGGCCACCAGACGCTGCCGATGTCCGCGCCGCACCATACAGAACCACAACACACCCGACCCCGCATCCCCCCGGATGCGGGGTTTCTCGTTCTGCGCACCTGGCAACGAAAGTGATCCAATTGACCCGCCCGGCAATGGCCAGTAGCAAGGCAGGAAACCAATTGGGACCGGAAGTCATATGCTTTATTCATCCGCAGCGGACTGGCGCGCAGCACCGAAGAAACGGATTTTGTTCTTTGGCATGTCTGGTTTGGGAAAAACCTTTGTCTCCAACACGCTGCGGGCGGCTGGCAGCTGGTTCCACTATTCCATCGATTATCGCATCGGCACCCGTTACATGGGCGAATACATCACCGACAACGCCAAGGCCGAGGCGATGCGGGTGCCGTTTCTGCGTGATCTCTTGCTGTCGGACTCGATCTACATTGGCTCCAACATCAGCTTCGAGAACCTGACGCCTGTTGCGTCCTATCTGGGCAAACCGGGCAATCCGGACCAAGGCGGATTGGATATGGCCGAATATGTGCGCAGGCAGGATCAGTTTCGCACCGCCGAGCTGAACGCCCTGCGCGACACCGGTTATTTCATCGACCGGGCCGAGCGGCTATATGAGTATCCCAATTTCATCTGCGACACCGGCGGCAGCATCTGTGAATGGGTCGATGCCAATGACCCGCAGGACCCGATCCTGTCCTATCTGGCAGAGCAGACGTTGATGGTGTGGATCAAGGGGGATGAGGCCCATACCCAAGAGTTGATCCGCCGGTTTGACCGTGATCCGAAGCCAATGTCCTATGAACCCGCGTTTCTGGCGCGGGTCTGGCAAGAGTATCTAAAGGAAAAAGCCGTATCAGAACAGGACGTGGACCCGGATGACTTTATTCGCTGGACCTATGCCCAGGCGCTGGCCCATCGCCAACCCCGCTACAGCGCGATGGCGCAGAATTGGGGCGTGACGGTGACAGCAGATCAGATCGGCAAGGTGCGCGATGAGCACGATTTCACAGACGTGATCGCTGACGCTCTTGAGCTTGGGGCAAAGGCCTTCTAAGTCACAGGGTCCCAGCGTCCAGAACGGACGATGACAGACACTCAAAGGATAAGACATGCCTATTAAGATCCCCGCTGACCTGCCCGCCTATGACGTTCTTACGAACGAAGGCGTGATGGTCATGTCGCCGGATCAGGCGGCACGTCAGGACATTCGTCCGCTGCGCATCGGTTTGCTGAACCTGATGCCAAAGAAGATCCAGACCGAAAACCAGTTTGCCCGGCTGATTGGCGCAACGCCACTGCAGATCGAACTGTCGCTGATCCGCATGACCGAGCATCAGACCCGCAACACCGCAGCTGAACATATGGCGGAATTCTACCGCCCGTTTCAGGATATCAAGAATGAACGGTTTGACGGGCTGATCATCACGGGTGCGCCGATTGAACATCTCGCGTTTGAGGATGTGACCTATTGGGATGAACTTTGCGAGGTGTTTGACTGGACGCAGACCCATGTGCATTCGACCTTTGGGGTGTGCTGGGGCGGCATGGCGATGATCAACTATTTCCACGGGGTGCAAAAGCACATGCTGGAGCGCAAGGCCTTTGGCTGTTTCCGGCATCAGAACATGGATCAGGCCTCGCCCTACCTGCGCGGGTTTTCCGACGATTGCGTGATCCCGGTGTCGCGCTGGACCGAAATGCGCCAGGGAGAGATCGATGAACGGCCCGGTTTGACCACGCTGCTGGGCAGCCCGGAGGTTGGCCCCTGTCTGGTGCAGGATCCGAGCCACCGCGCGCTCTATATCTTCAATCACTTCGAATACGACAGTGACACGTTGAAACAGGAATACGACCGCGATGTGGCCAGCGGCACGCCGATCAACGTGCCGATCAACTACTATCCCGAAAATGATCCAAGCCGCCAGCCACAGAACCGCTGGCGCAGCCATGCTCATTTGCTCTACGGCAATTGGATCAATGACATCTACCAATCGACCCCCTTTGATCTGGCGCGGATTGGTCAGTAGAGCCGTGCTCATCGCGGCTCTCTTATGTGCGCTTGGTGCTGCCGCAACGCTGTGGCGCGCCACCGCACGCGAGGCCGTCGCGGTGGCCAAATACCCGCCGCTCGGGCAGTTTGTCGATGTCGGCGGTGCGCGCATTCACCTGCTGGATCTGGGTCAGCCCGCTGGGCGCACCGCGGATGATCCGGCGCCCGATCTGGTGCTGATCCACGGTGCAAGCGGTCATATCCGGGATATGACCTTCCGTCTGGCCCCGGCGCTGCGCGATCGCTACCGGGTGATCATCGTCGACCGGCCGGGCCTTGGCTACAGCGATGCGGCCAACAGCAATGGCGCCAGCCTGTCCGAGCAGGCCGCCCTGATCCGTGCCGCAACCACGCAAATTGGCGCCCAAAAGCCCATCGTCCTTGGCCAGAGCTATGGCAGCGGCGTGGCGCTTGCCTGGGCGCTGGATGCACCAGGCAGCCTGGCCGCTCTGGTGACGGTGGCGGGGGTTTCGCACCCCTGGCCCACACCGCTCAGCCGGTTTTACAAGGTCACGTCCTCCCCGCTGGGTCAGGCGCTGGCGGTGCCGCTGCTCACCGCCTTTGTGCCGCGCCAGACCATCCGGGACACGCTGGCAGAGGTGTTTGTGTAAGTGCCGGATGTAATCTCCCCAAAAGGGGCGTTTGAAATTTCCCCAGTTGGTAGCGTCCTGGGCGATTTTTGAACCTTAAATATTCAAAAATCGAACGGGGCGCGGGCCGTTAAGCTCGAAGCTCAAGAAGAAGG
>NZ_JAJDWC010000020.1 GCF_022825805.1 Phaeobacter sp. | reverse complement strand
GGGCAAGACTGCCTTGATGAACTCCCACTCCAGATCGCTCATGTCCGAACGCGCCATTTTCACACCCCAGCATGTTGTTTTGCTGGAAATGAAGCACAAGCCAATACGAATGATAAGGAATTTATAGGTGTGCTGCCTAGCCTTTTTACCGGTATCCATGGCTTCCTTGGCAACCTCGACCAGAGGGATTTTCGGCGCAACGGTGATGGTTGTATTCCTGCGCAAGAAGACGAAATTCAGGATGCAATACGTCAGCGCCAACAGGATGCCGGGCCCCATGGTGGCCAAAAAGGCTTTGGCGACGCTTTCACGAATAGCGATGGCAAAGACGATCATCGGGATCGACGGCGGGATCATCAGCGCCAGCACCGAAGAGACGGCCACCAAGGCAGTGGCATGACCCGGAGGATAACCTTCTTTGATCATGCGCGGCACCATGATCTTGCCGATAGCGGCGATCGCTGCCGAGGCACTGCCGGAGATGGCGCCGAACAAAGCGCAGGTGATCACAGTGACAGCACCTAAGCCACCCTTTGTCCGTCCTACAAACGTGTTGACGAAGTTCAGGAGACGCTCGGAGATGCCCGAGGCGCCCATCAGCGTGCCCGACAGGATAAAGAGCGGGATCGCCAACAGCGAGAAAGCGCTAACCTGTGAATAACCAAAGCCGGCATGAAACGAGATGTTTGTGCCCGACATCAGCCCATAGACCAAGGCTCCGGCACCAAAAGCAAAGCCAACCGGCACCTCAATCAAGAGAAGAACAACGATAACCAAGAAGGCGATGAAGAATACAGTCATTGGATCAATCTCCACCTTTTCCAGTCAATAGCGCACGCGCTTCGAGGAAGGCTTGCAAAACGAGGTAGCAGATCATCAGTACGAACCCGCTCACCATGCTGAAGTCCCAAATGTATTTGGGCAGCCGCATGTAGGTGCTCTTGCGGTTCAGAGAGAGGTTATAGGCGGCGAAATCCCAGGCAAACCAGGCAAAAACCACCACCGTGACCAGACAGCACAGAGTGCCGAATAAGCGCACTGACAGCAGGGTCTTGCGGTTCTGCGTAAGCAGGGTCAGCACGCCGCCTTCGATATGGTCGCGCTCGCGAGTGCAGTATGCCATGCCGATGAAGTAGATCCACAGGGCCAGCATCGGGGCCAGTTCCTCGATCCCCAAAAAGGGCGAAGCGATCGCATAGCGCATGAAAACTTGTGCTGCCATCAGCAGCCCGAGTGCAATCATAGCGACGGACAGCACGACCCGCATCAGCAGGGCCAATTTGTCCTCAATGAAATAAAGCCCGCCAAGGTCGCGATAAACCGGCGCCGCCGGGTCTCCGCCTGCTGGGATGATTGGCTCTGGGGTCAGGAGATTGTCCAGACTGTCGGTATGCAGAAGCTCTTTGGTCATGCGTGCCACTCCCTGGTCAATGCATGAAATGGGTCTGCGCCCGGGGGAGAGGCGGGCGCAGACGGGGATGAATCACTTGCCGCCGGCAGCAGCCTTGATCTGACCCATCACTTCGGTACCGATGATCTGCTCCATGTAAGGGTATTCGACTGCGGTCACCTGCTGACGATACGCGTCCAACTGTGCGGGCGTCAGTTCGACCACCTCGATACCGGCTTCTCTCATCTGATCAAACCACTTGGGGCTTTCGGCTTCGGCGTTTTCCCAGGCCCAGGTTACCGCCTCATCAGCAGCGGAGCGGATCCAGCCCTGCTGTTCTTCGCTCAGGCCTTCGAACCATCGTTTGTTGGCTGTCCAGAAAGTGTGTTCAAAATTCTCGCGGGTGAAGACGTAGGCACTGACCACATCCTTGAACAGCAGCACTTCCGAAGGCGGCGAATACGCGCGGCCGTCGATCGCACCGGTTTGCAGGGCTGTATGCACCTCACTGAAAGCCATAGGTACTGGTGCAAATCCAGTCGCCTTGTAGCGCTCGATCGCCATCGGCATACCGGGCACCCGCATCTTGAAGCCCTGCGCCTCGTCGGGGAAGCTGGTGGGCACCTCGACACCCTTACGTACTACGAAACCGGTGAAGTCGGTCGGAATGGTTCCCAAGAGCACCATACCCAGATCATTCATGATGCCGTCATAAACCCCGTTCATCACCGAACCGGGGCCGTAAATCTCGCGCCCAGTTTCCCAGTCACTGGCGACATAGCCCAGGACGGAGACATCCCAGCGCGGGTCCAGTTCCGAGTGGTTCCAGGACATGGTCATCTGAACCGCGCCCTGCGACACCTGTTCTACGATTGAAGTCCAGTCGCCAAGATCTCCTCCGGGGTGGTAGTTAACGGTCATTTCACCGCCAGACAATTCATCCAGCCGCGCCGAAAAGCGCTCGGAGACTTGGTGAAAGATGTGCTGGGTGTCCATCACGTGACCGAGAATAATCTCTTCTGCCTGCGCAGTCGGCAGCGAAGCCACCAGGACGCCTGCAGCGGCGGCACCCGCTTTGAAAAATGTTGCGATCCCCACGAAGGTTTCCTCCCTGTTCGTGTTTCAGTCGCGGCTCGAATCGAATTTTCGGCCTGACCAGCTTGCTAAGCTGTATACAGGTGTTGCGTCAACATAGAATTCACTGCGTCAAAACCGCTTTATTTCGCCATGCTGCATGCACCATCGGTAATTTTTAGGCGTAAGATTGCTTAACCAAGGGCGTTATTGGCAGGCGCAAAATGGGGTTTCCGTCTCTTGCCACGGAGGAAAAAATCGAGAGTAATTTACTCAATCCAAGCAGTGCTGTAGCACGTCTTTCAGCTAGTCGAGCTGCGGAACGGCATCGAAGAAACGGATGGCTGTTTCGAGCTTGCTAAAATCGACACTTCTGTGCTGCACACAGCCTTGCTAATACTGCAAAATGCAACGATGTTCGGGAATTGGAGGGGCGCCTTGTCTGCAGATGTCACACAATCGACACCGCCCGTTTGGAGCGATCGCAAACCTGGTGTTGAGGACATTCAGCGTCTCATCCTCAAGCGGATTTGCTTCCTTGAATACACCCCCGGCGATCGGCTGAAGGAAGCAGAACTGGCCGAAGAGTTTGGTGTCAGCCGCACTCCCGTGCGAGATGCCATCAGTAGAATCAATCACTTAGGTCTCGTCGAGACAATCAACGGCGTCGGCAACGTAGTGATGGAGCTCCCGCCTGAGAAGATTGCGCAGGTCTATGAAATACGGCTGCACTTGGCCACGTTGATCGGCGCAACCACGCCAGCGCAGATCGAAGAGAGCCACTTAGACCGCACCCGGGATCTACTGCAGCAGGCCCATCAGCTCGGCGGCCAAGTCGACTCCAGGCAGTATGTCAGCGTCAACGATCAGCTCAACACGCTGATCAGCGATCTGATCGGCAACTCGGTCCTACGCTCATTTTGGACCCAGGCCTACTATCAAGCGGCCAGCACCTGGCACCGGGTTGTTGACTGCGCTGGACCTGAAGTGGGTGATGCTCTGGTTGCCGAACTTGTAGATCTTGAAACGGCTATGGCTGAACAGGACATTCAAGCTGTGGGCTACGTGCAGCGGATCCATATCGGATACGGATATACCCGCATCAAGAAATACCTGTTGAAGAATTGCGATGACGACGTTTCCTAAGTGACTGTGATATTCAGATAGACCAGATCAGGATTTGATCCTCCCCTGACCGTTGGTAATACTCTTGCAGTGCCGAACAGCCGAGGCTTGTGCAAGCAACGATCCTGAGTATTGCACCGCACCCCGATAGAAAGCCCACATCAGGAAACCAGGACCGAAATCTCGAGCAAGTGACATCTTGAAGCTGAGCCAGACACCTTGCTACCTGTCGTCGGTGCCTCGCTGCCTACAGCTCGAGAAATGATGTGTTTGGAAAGTGACCCGAGTTCACGCGCTAGGTCCGAGACAACAACGAACCTCTTCTGAAATTCGACCAGATCCTGGTGCCGGGCGAAATATGTATCCGCATCGCCTCGACGCTCTTGAGACGACTTGAGCAGCGACTCCCTGTAGCAGTACGCCACGCATTCGTGCCTCCAGCCGGTAAGTTCGGCGCCACCCCTGGCCATAAGTGGTACCGGACCAGAGACACCTTTTATGAAGCAGTCCACTTCTTCTCCGCAGAGTGCAAAATCTGCGAGCAATTGCGGGCCGATTGAGTTCGCAAAGACGCTCTTGGGCGATTTTTGTTTTCCTCAAGCGCCGGTCCAACCTTACACCGAGCTTGCATCCCGTGGAGAAAAGCGGGCGATATGCTAACAGGTAGTTGTCAACTGGCTTCCCTGTAGCGACTTTTCGATTGGAACAGACATGCCTGCAAGGCAGGATGGCCGACGTAATGAAGACACGCCAACGCCGAGCCGCCCGTTCAAAACCAACCACTCAACCCGCAGAACTATGGGCGGATACCGCAAAACTGTGGGGCATCCGCGGTGCTATGGGGATCCCTACAGCCGTTAGAAATCGAGGTTTTCGACGCTGAGGGCGTTTTTCTGAATGAACTCGCGGCGTGGTTCGACGACGTCACCCATCAGTTTGGTAAAGAGATCATCCGCCTCGACCATATCTTCGACACGGACTTGCAACAGCGTGCGCGCATCTGGGTCGAGGGTGGTTTCCCAGAGCTGGTCGGGGTTCATCTCGCCAAGGCCTTTGTAGCGCTGCAACGACAGGCCTTTTTCACCTTCTTCCAGGATCGCGGTCAACAAACCGATTGGCCCGTGGATCACCTGGCTGCGATCTCGGCGCATCAGCGCTGCTGTAGAATTGTACACTTCCTGCAAGCTGCTGGTAAAACTACCGGTTTTGCGCGCTTCGCCGGATCGCAACATCGGACCATCCAACGTTCTCAGCTCTTCCACGCCACGCAAAATTCTGGACAGGCGGATGCCGTGATCCTGCGTGATCCGGCCGCTCCATCCGCGTTCGTATTCAAGCGCGATGGCATCGAGCCGCGCAGCCACCTTATCCGCGACGCCCTGCAGATTGGCATCAACCGCACCCGGGACAAAGGCTCCTGCGATCGCAGCCTGTTCCAGAATGTGGCGCGGGTAGTGGGTGGGGAAGGCATCCAGAACGCGTTTCAGCTGGCGGGCCTCATCGACGACCCGGATGAGATCCTGACCGGTCAGCTCCTCACCGCTGCCCAATTTAAGGACAGCGCCATCAACACCTTGGTTGACCAGATAGTCATCAAGCGCAGCCTGGTCCTTAAGATACACTTCCGACTTGCCACGGGACACTTTGTAGAGCGGCGGCTGCGCAATATAGAGGTAACCGCCTTCGATCAGCTCTGGCATCTGACGGTAGAAGAAGGTCAGCAGCAACGTCCGGATGTGCGCACCGTCCACGTCAGCGTCGGTCATGATGACGATCTTATGATAACGCAGCTTGTCGATGTTGAATTCATCGCGGCCGATCCCGGTCCCCAGCGCCATCACCAGATTGCCGATTTCCTGGCTCGACAACATCCGATCAAAACGCGCACGCTCGACGTTGAGGATTTTACCACGCAGCGGCAGGATGGCCTGTGTCATTCGATCACGGCCGGTCTGCGCCGATCCGCCCGCAGAATCGCCCTCCACCAGGAAAACTTCGGTCTTGGACGGATCTTTCTCTGAACAGTCTTTCAGCTTACCAGCGAGGTAGTTGACATCCATCGCTGTTTTTCGACGCGTCAGTTCACGAGCCTTGCGCGCAGCCTCACGGGCCAGGGCGGCCTCGATGATCTTACCAACAATCTGCTTGGCCTCGTTGGGGTTCTCTTCGAACCACTCTGCCAGCTTTTCGTTGACCAGGCTTTCGACAACAGGGCGAACCTCGGATGAGACCAGCTTATCCTTTGTTTGGCTCGAAAACTTCGGATCCGGGACCTTGACCGACAACACGCAGGTCAGACCTTCACGGGCATCATCCCCAGTGAAAGACACCTTCTCTTTTTTCGCGATACCCGATGATTGGGCGTAGTTGTTGATGGTGCGGGTCAATGCGCCGCGGAACCCGGCGACATGGGTGCCGCCATCGCGTTGCGGAATGTTGTTAGTGAAGGGCAGAACAGTTTCATGGTAACTGTCGTTCCACCACATCGCGACTTCGACGCCAATGTCGTCCTTCTCGCCGGTGATATAGACAGGCGTATCCATGACTGGTGTTTTGGACCGGTCCAGATATTTGACGAACTCTTTGACGCCACCTTCGTAGTAGAGCTCTGCTTCCAAACGCTCGGCAGGGCGTTCGTCCACAAGAATGATCCGGACACCGGAGTTGAGGAACGCCAGTTCACGCAGGCGCTTTTCCAGTGTTTCAAACGAATACTCGAGGTTGGAAAACGTGTCGGTTGAGGCAAGAAAGCGGACTTCTGTTCCGGTCTGGTCGCCACAATCGCCTACGACCTCCAGGTGTTTGGCCGTCTCACCGCGCTCAAACCGGGCAATGTGTTCTTTGCCGTTGCGCCAAATACGCAGTTCCAGCCAATCCGACAGCGCGTTGACGACGGATACGCCGACACCATGCAAACCACCCGACACCTTGTAGGAGTTCGAGTCGAATTTACCGCCGGCATGCAGCTGGGTCATGATGACCTCTGCAGCAGAGACGCCCTCTTCTGGATGGATATCAACCGGAATGCCGCGCCCATTGTCGCTGACAGAGACGCTGGAATCGGCGTGAATTTTCACCATCACCCGGTCGGCATGACCAGCCAACGCTTCGTCGATGCCATTGTCGACAACTTCATACACCATGTGGTGCAGACCAGAGCCGTCGTCCGTGTCCCCAATATACATGCCGGGACGTTTGCGAACCGCCTCCAAACCTTTGAGAACTTTAATGGAATCCGCGCCATATTCTGCGGGAGCCTGCTCGTTTCCGGACATTCGCATCTTCCTGTCTTTGCTTCAGGATTTTATACGAAGTCTGGGCCGGAATGTCACGAGCAAGCCCCTTCTTTTTACAGGGGGATTCAGGCTGCCTGCAGGCCCAGTTTGGCCACCTTTTTGATCCAGCCATCGACCTTTGCGGGTTGGGCATCCGTGGCGGGCGCAAAAGCACTGAAACGGGTGGGTTTGATCCCGACGAAGCCCAACACCTGCGAGCTGATGAACCGCTTGATGGCGTTGCCGTACATCAACCGCAGCCAGATGGCGGGCGTATCCGAGGTCAGCAGGACACGCGCGGTTTTCCCAGTTAACATCGGCGCTGGTAGCCCCATGAAATTGACGTTGCGCGTATCAAAGGCGCGCCCGGGAAGCAGTGCACGATCGAACACGCCCTTCAGCTTTGCGGGAACCGCCCCCCACCACATCGGCGTGGCCAGCACCACATGATCGCTCCATTCCAAATCATCGGCAAACCGTGCCAGGTCGGGCTCCAGTGGTTTTGCGTTCTTGTAGCCGCTTTGGCCAAAATCCAGATCGAACTGCATGGCGGACAGATCATGGTAGCGCACCTCATGCCCACGGGATTCGGCGGCGGCGCGATAGGCCTCGCACAGAGACTTCGACAAGGACGTCGGGGCTGGATGGCCGTTGAGAATGATGATCTTGCGGGAAGTAGTGGTAGACATGTTGGGCTCCTGATACTAAAAACTGACTACGGTCAATTAATCACGAAAATGACCGCGGTCAATATATTTTTTGACCTTGGTCATTTTTATTGAGAGGTCCCATGTCGCGCCCCCCTCAGAAACGCAGGCTTGAAACACGCGCCCGTCTCATTGACGTGGCCACACGGCAGGTTGATCAGGTCGGCTATAGCGGCTTGCGCGTCGAAGACGTCGTATCAGAGGCCGGTGTCGCCAAAGGAACGCTGTTTTCGCATTTCGGTGACAAAGACGGTCTGTTGGCCGTTCTGATTGGTGCGCGCATCATGGCCACTCTCGATAGCACGGAAACCGGAGCAGCCCCTGCAACGCTTGATGAACTGATTGATCGTCTGATGCCAATCGTAACCTTTGTGGCAGAGGATCGGGTGATCTTTGATCTCTTGCTGCGATATTCGGGCACAACCGGGCCTGAAATGGATGAGGTCATCACCCAGAGCTTTTTCCGCCAGATTGCATTATGGACCCAATGGGTCGGCGCGCTGCAAGCCACAAACCATCTTCGCAGTGATCAATCACCAGATCGGCTTGCGGAAGGAATGCAGGCCTTTCTCAACCACGTGCTGGCGCTGTCTTTTTGCGCCGGGCATGAGGCGCCAACAGATTTTCGTGCAGAGTTGAGCAGCTATCTGACAGCCTGGCTTGCCCCGCAAACGGCATGAAACCTGCGGGCAGGATGGCCATCAGAGCGGGAAAACCTATCAGGCGAAGGGGATGACAACACCAACCAGGATCAACAACACCGCCGAAACAATGTTGATCCGCCGCAATATCCGCGGTGAGGTGATATACCAGCGCACCCTGTGCATCACGGACGCCATACACAGGTTGCCAACCAGCGGCACCATGAACGACAGGGTGACAATTGCAGCGATATCCAGCCAGTTGATCCCATTCAGATCGAAGAACCCCGGCAATACTCCCATGTAAAACAGGATCGCCTTTGGATTGCCCAGGATCACGGCGATACCAGCGGCAAAGCCAGCCCAAACACCCGGTCGGGTCAGGGCGCTATTGGTTTCGATTTGCGCATCCGCATGGCGCAGCAACAAAACACCCATCAGCACAAACATACCGCTGGCCACCCAGCGCAGGATTTCCATCAGACCAGCCACTTCGGACACGACCCAGGACATCCCGGCAACCGCAATCAGGGGCCACAGAATATCACCAACCGCCACACCGATGGCCAATGGCCATGCCGCGTGAAACCCACCGGACATAGCCCGTGCCATCAGGGCCAGCCAGACCGGTCCCGGCGTCAGAAAGAGCCCAAACAGTCCGCCGGCATAGAGCAACAATTCCCAGCCCGAAATGCTCATTGCGTCACAACCTCGGATCCATCATCGCCGTCGCGCACCAACACCATCTGGGCGCCGCCGTGAAATTCCGCAAACAACTCTGGTCCGGTGCCAGTCATCCAAGCCTGAATACCAAGACTGAGGATCTCCTGATAAAGCGCGGTCCGTCGATCCACGTCCAGATGGGCAGACACCTCGTCCAGCAGCAGGATGGGCGCAGCCCCACCATCCGCAATCAAAGCGCGGGCATTCGCCAGAATCAACGACACCAAAAGCGCTTTTTGCTCTCCAGTGGAACAGTCTTTGGCAGGCAACCCTTTCGCGGCATAGGTGCCCAGCAGATCCGTCCGATGCGGCCCAAGCAGCGTGCGTCCCGCAGCCAGATCGCGAAACCGACCCTCTGCAAAGGCCTCTTTCAGATCCTCAGCAGAGTCGGGCAAGCCACCATCAGATTGGATGAGTTCAAGTTCCGCCGCGGGAAAAGTGGTTTCAGCCGCCGTCTGGGCAAGCCGGAGCTGATCGACCGTTTTGATCCGCGCTGCATGAATGCGGTGACCCGCCTCAGCCATTTGGCTTTCCAGCACCCGATACCAGGCAGGATCGCGCACCTGTTCCTTCAGCAAGCGATTGCGTTCACGCATGGCCTTTTCATATGCCAGGGTTGCTTCGGCATGGCTGGGTTCAAAGCTCAGCACGATCCGGTCCAGAAACCGGCGGCGGCCCTCGGCGCTTTCGATCCAGAGCCGGTCCATCGCCGGGATCAGCCAAACAACCCGCCCGATTTGGCCCAAATCAATCTGGTTGGAGGCTTTGTTGTCGATCTTGACCTGACGCGCCTTGCCAGCATCTGACCAAGTTTCCACCTCATAGCTTTGTCGACCCGCCTGCAGCTGTGCTTTCAGCTTCCAGCCAAGTTCCTCGGGCCGCCTGGCCATATCGGCAGCACTGGCCCGGCGCAAACCACGACCCGGCGAAAACAAAGAGACCGCCTCCAGGATGTTGGTCTTGCCAGCCCCGTTGGAGCCGTGGATGGCCACCGGCCGACCATCCAAACGCAAATCCGCCCGCAGATGCGAGCGGAAATGAGAAAGGGTCAAAGCCGTCAACGCCAACATGCGGCGGTTTCCATTGTCAAAGGTTGCACTCTGCTTCTGACTTTCTGCTTTGCAGGCTGGGCAGCCATCAAGAGCGTCACACGCGCATCGGCATCACGACATAAACAGCGCTTTCGTCGTTGCCTTCGCGCATCAAAGTGGGGTCGCCGGACGAATTGAACAGGAACACCGCATTCTCACGGTCGACCTGATTGGCAATCTCCAGCAGATACTTTGCATTGAACCCGATTTCCAACCGTTCATCGGAATAGGCCACCGCCAGTTCTTCTTCTGCCGCGCCACTATCCGGGGCGTTCACCGACAGGATCAGGCGGTCTTCGTCCAACTGCAGCTTCACCGCGCGGGAGCGTTCAGACGAAACCGTTGCAACACGGTCCACTGCACGGGCGAATTCTGCCGCATCCACCTCAAGACGGCGGGTGTTGCCAGCTGGGATAACGCGGGTGTAGTCCGGGAAGGTGCCATCAATGACCTTGGACGTCAGGGTGATGTTTGGCGTGGCAAAGCGCACTTTGGTCTCGGACACCGAAACAGCGATATCCATATCATCATCATCCAGCAACTTGCGCAGCTCGCCGACAGTTTTGCGCGGCACAATCACCCCAGGCATGTCTTCGGCGCCCATCGGCAGATTGGAGTCAATCCTTGCCAAACGGTGCCCGTCGGTGGCCACGCAACGCAGCGCTTTACCACCTTCGACGGCATCTGCCACATGCATGTAGACACCGTTCAGATAGTAACGGGTTTCTTCCGTCGAAATCGCAAACTTCGATTTGTCGAAGAGACGACGCAGAATGGCCGCGTTGGCCGAGAAGTTGGAATGGTATTCCGAAGAGGCCATCACGGGGAAATCCTCTCTCGGCAATGTCGCGAGAGAGAAATTGGAGCGACCCGCTTCGACGGTCAACCGGCCGCTGGCAGCATCTGCTGTGAGGGTGACCAACGCTCCGTCCGGCAGTTTGCGAACGATTTCATGCAATGTCGTGGCGGCCACTGTTGTCGCGCCAGCGCGTTCAACCTGCGCCACGGCTTTGTCGACCACTTCGATATCCAGATCCGTCGCGCGGAACTGGGCGGTGTCGCCTTCGGCTTCAATCAGCACATTGGCCAGAATCGGAATGGTATTGCGGCGCTCGACCACAGATTGGGCCTGAGCCACAGCCTTCAACAGGGTGCCGCGTTCGATGCTGATCTTCATGTCCCTAAGTCCTCTAACGTCTGGCCGGGAGGAGCAAGTTAACGTGTTACCCCTTCGGCACAAGGCTTTTTATGGATTTGTCCAAGGGATTACCCGCAGCGTCAAGGGCAGATCCCAGGTCCTGTCGTTTATCACACTGTAGCGTGTCTCTGCCGCATTGCCGCAACGCCCAAAACATATCCGCACATGGCGCATCGCAGCCGGTGTGATCTGTTCGCCGGTCTGGTGTCCAATCGAAGAAAAAAGACCCCGGCAGAACCGGGGCCAGAATTGGGATTGTTAGGGTATCAAAACGAGGCAGTTGGCAAAGGCGCAGGGCCAACCGCGTCTAAGCGGCTGTGCCTGCTACTGGCCTTACGCTTCCAACGCGCGACGCAGCATTTCGACATCTTCGGCGATTTGCCCGTCGATGGTTTTCAGCTCTTCGATGCGGCGCACACCATGCATGACCGTGGTGTGATCGCGCCCACCAAAGCGACGACCGATTTCCGGCAAGCTGCGGCTGGTCAACTGCTTACACAGATACATCGCCACCTGCCGTGGGCGGGCGTAGGACCGCAGCCGCTTTGGGCCAATGATGTCAGACATGCGAATATTGTAGTATTCGGAGACTTTGCGCTGGATCTCTTCGACGGTGATCTTGCGCTCGGATGCACGCAATACATCTGCAAGACAATCTTGCGTCAGCTCCATATCGATTTCGCGACCGACCAGCGACGCAAAGGCGAACAGACGGGTCAGCGCGCCTTCGAGCACACGAACATTGGTTGAAATCCGATGCGCTAGGAATTCCAGAACTCCATCGGCAATCCGCAGCTCCGGATAGGTCTGCATTTGCTGCGCCACTTTGGACTGCAAGATGCCAAGGCGCAGTTCGTAGTCCGTTGGGTGCAGATCCACCACCAGGCCACACTGCAACCGGGATCTGACACGATCTTCGAGGTCTTTGATTTCACCTGGCGCGCGATCGGCGGAAATGATGATCTGTTTATTCTGGTCGACCAGAGCGTTGAACGTGTGGAAGAATTCTTCCTGTGTCGAGTCCTTGCCTGCGATGAACTGTACGTCATCCACCATCAGCACATCTACAGAGCGGAAGAGGTGTTTGAAATCCATCATTTTGCGTTCACGCAGGGCCTGCACAAACCGATACATGAACTGTTCGGCCGACAGATACAGCACGTTCAGCTCTGGGTTACGCTCGGTCAGTTCCCAGGCGATGGCGTGCATCAAGTGGGTTTTGCCGAGACCAACGCCGCCGTACAGCACAAGTGGGTTGAAGGTGACGGGTCCACCTTCTGCGACCCGACGTGCAGCCGCATGGGCCAGCTCGTTGGGCTTACCAACAACGAAGCTGTCAAAGGTAAACCGCGGATCCAGCGGCGCGGTCTGCAGCGTATCGCCTGCATCCTTTTTCGTTACTGACGCCGCAGCAGCAAAGCGACCACGCGGGGCCATCTCATCAACCGCGTCAAAGCCGTGATCAATCACATCTGCCGTTGTCCGCGCGGCTTTGGCAGGTTTGGCGACGTCATTTGCCACAACCTTGAAGGCCAGCCGCTGAACCGCTTCGCCAGAGATATTAAACTCATGCAAGATCAGGTCAGAAAAGTTCTGACTGACATAATTTCCCATGAAATTTGTCGGCACGTTGAAAATGGCCACGCCATTGTCAACATGCGTGAATTCCAGTGGTTCAATCCAAGTCGTATAATTGTTTTGCCCCACGGTCTTGAGCAAACGCTGCCTCAACCGACCCCAGTTTTCGTCCATCATTCTGCGCCTCACGCATCCCAGTAACGGCCTTTTTTTCCAGGCCTTTTGTTCAACCCCAGCCCGGCCCCAAGCCCGGACGGCGTTCACGCACAAAGGGAGTGATCACTGACCCGCAGACAGATCAATGATGCCACCGAAAGGAGGCTATCTATGGGTCACAAACAGATCTGGACACAGCAAAAGTCCGGATCGCGTGGCGACCTATGCCAATACACAATTGAGACAGGCATGCTGTTCGGCATGTGCCGACAACAATGGGTGCTCCCCATGCCACATAAGCCAAATGGCCGATAGCATCGGAGCATTTCTGCGCCCTTGAGTCCCATCAAGGTTAGCGCGAGCAGCCTGTCCCCCCAGCGAGTGAATCGCTGTATTAGTGGTAGCAACTCGGGCGGGTCGTCATCAACGAAACTATGATGTTGACTCACCGATTGCGGACAAAGAATCTCCAAGCCCCAATGGCTGTGCGCAGGTTGTGACCAAAATGCAAAAGGCGCCGCAAACGCGACGCCTTTTGATATTTTCTACCTTGATAGATGTCGTGAAACACATCTGTACAGATGGAATCATCTACGCCCTTTGAGGTATGCAATCAGCCCAGGGCTTTAACCCGTGCGCTGAGGCGGGACATCTTACGAGCCGCAGTGTTTTTGTGGTAAACACCTTTGGTCACACCACGCATCAGTTCTGGCTGAACAGCGCGCACAGCTGCGGTGGCCGCTTCTTTGTCACCGGATGCGATGGCTTCTTCAGCTTTGCGGAGGAAGGTACGGATGCGCGAACGACGGGCTTTGTTGACAGCAAAACGCTTTTCGTTCTGACGGGCGCGTTTTTTTGCCTGAGGCGAATTTGCCATGTGTAGGACCTAACTTTGGTTTCGTGTTTTAATATGGCGCAATGCCAGCCGAACCCGGATCAGATCCACCGGTGTGATTCTAGCCTAAGCGGGCTGCACGCGCATGTATGGCGCTGCTCTTACCCGGAAACCCACCAAACTGCAAGCCATCAGACACCCCCCGCAGCGGATAGGGCGGTTTCTGTCCGAATCTCTCGATAAACCGGGGCAGGCCAAAACAGACCTAGGCGGGTTGAAAATGAAAAAGGCAGGCGTGCTGCCTGCCTCTTACGGTTGTCTTCGGGAACAGAACCCCGGATCACTTGTCGCGGAACTGAGCTTCACGCTTTTCCAGGAAGGCGGCCATGCCTTCTTTTTGGTCTTCGGTTGCGAACATCGAGTGGAACACCCGGCGTTCAAACAGCATGCCCTCGCTGAGGGGGAGTTCGTAGCTGCGGTTGACCGCTTCCTTTGCCGCCATCGCCGTTAGCATCGATTTCTCAGCAATCTTCTGTGCCGCCGCGGTCGCCTCGTCCAAAAGCTTCTTGGCTGGAACAACCCGGGACACCAAGCCAGCGCGCTCGGCCTCTTCGGCATTCATGAAACGCCCGGTCAGGTTCATATCCATGGATTTCGACTTACCAACAAAGCGGGTCAACCGTTGGCTGCCGCCCATGCCGGCAATCACACCCAGATTGATTTCTGGCTGACCAAACTTCGCTGTATCCGCCGCAATGATGAAGTCACACATCATCGCAATCTCACAACCGCCACCGAGCGCATAGCCTGCCACCGCGGCAATGATGGGCTTGCGGATCGCAGTGATGCGGTGGTTGGTGTCTGAGAAAAGGTTAGATGTGAACACATCGACAAAGCTCTTTTCAGACATCTCTTTGATGTCAGCACCGGCGGCAAAGGCCTTTTCAGAACCGGTCAGAACAATACAGCGGACTTTGTCACTCGCATCGGCCTCTTCCAGCGCGCTGCAGAGTTCGGTCAAAAGCTCGGAGTTGAGCGCGTTCAACGCTTCGGGACGGTTCAGTTTTATCAGGCAAACGTGATCCCGCACATCGACGTTGATCGTCTCATAAGCCATGGTATTTCGCTTTCGGTTGTTCCGTTCAGGGAACATTCATTATCACGGGATCGACCGTGATCAAGCTATCTTTGGCAATTGTTACAGTAGAAAGACGAACGCCCGGATTGAACAATCCGGCCAACGGTACCGTTGCAACCATCGCGCCTACATGGCTCACCCTCTCGCCCGTAGACATCGAAGCTGTGCTGAAAATATCCAAGCTCGCCATCGGCTTGTCGAAAATCCTTCAAGGATGAGCCCCCCGCAGCGATGGCATCTGACAACACATCTTTGACAATTGGGACTAAGCTGGCCACCCGATGCGCGGCGATTTGCCCAGCCTTGCGTTTGGGCGATATTCCAGCCCGAAACAGCGCCTCGCACACATAGATGTTGCCCAGGCCCGCGATGATTCCCTGATCCAACAGCGCTGATTTGACCGGTGTGTTCTTGCCCTGAAACGCCTCAATCAAATGCGCTTCATGAAACCCGTTGCCGAGCGGTTCAGGCCCAAGAACCGAAAGCAGCTTATGTTGATCCGCCGTCGCGGTATCCAGCAAATCCATCGCACCGAACCGGCGCGGATCGTTGAAGGTGATCCGCGCACCATTATCCATGTCAAAGATCACATGATCATGTTTTTCGGCCTGGGGATGATCATGGGCAAACTGCCCAAGTGGATCGCCTGACACGGTCATTCGCCCCGACATGCCCAGATGGATCAGCAGGGTTTCCCCACTTTGCAGGTCGGCAAGGATGTATTTCGACCGCCGCCGCAGGCTGTTGATCCGCTGCCCGGTCAATCGATCTGCCATCCTCTCCGGAAACGGCCAACGCAGATCTGGACGGTTCACTGTCGCCTTCGTGATCACCGCCCCTTCCATCGCAGGCGACAATCCGCGGCGCACCGTCTCGACCTCGGGCAATTCTGGCATTACATCACTCCTGACATTTGGACGCACGGGCGGCGCGAAGGGCCGCATTGTGCCGCCCTCTCAGCGCTCTATAACTGGGGCGATACACAACAAACGGCAAGCGGCATGACTCAGAGATCTGAAAACACCACCCATTTTGGATTTGAAACCGTGCCCGAATCGGAGAAAGCGGGCCGCGTGCAGGGCGTGTTCAACTCCGTTGCGTCAAAATACGATGTCATGAATGACGTCATGAGCATGGGCATCCACCGGATCTGGAAAGATGCGATGATGGATTGGTTGGCCCCAAGACCGGGACAGCAGTTGTTGGACGTCGCAGGGGGCACCGGTGATATCTCATTTCGCTTCCTGAAGCGCGCGGGATACGGCCATTCGACCGTGCTGGATCTGACCGCACCGATGTTGGAGGAAGGCCGCAAACGCGCCGAAGCGGAGCAGATGGCCGACAGTCTTGATTGGGTCACAGGGGATGCAATGGCGCTGCCCTTCAAAGACAACACCTTTGATGTCTACACCATCTCGTTTGGTATTCGGAATGTCACGCGCCCTCAGGACGCTTTGAAAGAAGCCTTCCGCGTGCTGAAGCCAGGCGGGCGATTGATGGTTCTGGAGTTCAGCCAACTGCCCAATCCGGCCATGCAGAAAGCCTACGACCTCTATTCCTTCAAAGTGATCCCGCGCATGGGCAAGGTCATCGCCAATGACTATGACAGCTATCAATATTTGGTCGAATCGATCCGGAACTTCCCGGACCAGGGCACATTTCTTGGCATGGTGCGCGATGCCGGGTTCGCAAACGCCAAGTATCGCAATCTGTCTTTGGGAATCGCAGCCCTGCATTCCGGTTGGAAAATCTAAACCATGCGTGGCCCCCATAATATCATTCGCCTGATCCGCACAGGCGCCACATTCGAGCGGACCGGCGCAATGCGCGTGGTTCTGGATGCGTTTGAGGCGCCAAAACCTCTGCGCATTTTGGCGCGCACTCTGGGATGGCCGTTCAAGTGGCTGGGCTACAAAGGTGACCCCTCGATGCCTCCGGCAACCCGGGCCCTGACCGCGCTTGGGCCCGCCTACGTCAAGTTCGGCCAGGTGCTTTCCACCCGGCCAGATGTTGTCGGCGATGATCTGGCCCAGCAGCTACGCGTCCTGCAGGACAAACTGCCACCATTTTCTCGCGACGAAGCCATTGCGCAAGTTGAACATGAACTGGGGCAGCCAGTTTCACAGATCTATTCTGAGTTCAGCGAACCGATTGCCGCTGCCTCGATTGCACAAGTGCATCGCGCACGCTTGGCTGACAGTGGCCGCGAAGTGGCCGTGAAAGTGCTGCGGCCGGGTATCGAACGTGCGTTCAACAAAGATGTAGATGCGTTCTACTTTGCTGCGCGCATCGCGGATCTTTTTGCACCGGGCGCACGACGGTTGAAGCCGATGGATGTCATCGAGCATTTCGACGGTGTGGTTCAAGGGGAGTTGGATCTGCGGCTGGAAAGCGCCGCAGCCTCCGAATTTGCCGCCAACACAAAGGATGATGAAGGCTTCCAACTTCCTGAAATCCTGTGGAATCATTCGGCTCGCCGGGTCATGACCCTAGGCTGGGCAGATGGGCTCCCGCTGGGCGATAACGCCGCGTTGGACCAGGCCGGGCACGATCGCGCGGATCTCGCGCAACGGGTGTTGTCGTTATTTTTGCGCCACGCGTTGCGGGATGGGTATTTCCACGCAGACATGCACCAGGGAAATCTGAAGGTCGCAGCAAACGGGGATATCATCGCCTATGATTTTGGCATCATGGGCCATATCGATGAATACACCCGCAGGGTCTATGCAGAGATCCTTTTTGGGTTCATCAAACGAGACTACAAGCGCGTCGCCGAGGTTCATTTTGAAGCGGGGTATGTTCCGGCAGACCGCGACGTGGATGAATTTGCCCGTGCCCTGCGCGCCGTGGGCGAGCCGATCTTTGGGATGGATGCGTCACACATCTCGATGGGGCGGTTGCTGAACTACCTGTTTGAGGTGACCGAACGTTTTGGGATGGAAACACGCACAGAGCTGATCCTGCTGCAGCGCACCATGGTTGTGGTCGAAGGCGTTGCCCGCTCGCTTGATCCACATATCAACATCTGGGAAACCGCACGCCCCGTCGTCGAGGATTACATCAAGAAATCCATCGGCCCACGCGCGGTTATAGGTGACCTGATGAGCACAGCCAAAGTCATGGGGCGGTTCGGACCGCGCCTGCCTGCGCTGGTGGAACAGGCGTTGATCGCCCAAACGCAGCAAGGCGACGGGCGCAACCGCCGAAGGCACCCGGTAATGGCGATGCTGCTGCCCGGCGCAATTGGTGTTGTCCTGGGCATTGCCCTGACCTGTGCAGCGTTGGCGTTCAGCTAGGTCAGCCTCAACGCAACCTCTCCAACACGGCATGGGACGGATACCCATCCGGTATCAGGCCTGATGCCAGCTGAAACGCTCGCACTGCTGCGCGGGTGCGCGGCCCAACGCGGCCGTCAATGCCACCGGTATCAAAACCGGAAGAGGACAGGCGTTGCTGCAGTTCTTTGCGTTCAGATCGGGTCAAAGGGCGGCTGCCGAGGGGCCAATCCCCAGCAAAAGGCCCCGCCCCCTTTATGCGATCGCTCAAGTGACCAACACCGATCACATAGGCATCTGCTGCATTATACCGCTCGATAACCGCGAAATTCTTATAGACCAGAAAGGCCGGACCATTGGCCCCCGCGGGCAACAACAGAGCGGCCTTTCCATGGTTTGGCAAACGGTTGCCAAGGGCCGTAGTCAAACCCAGGCGCCGCCACTCACGGGCGGATTTGATCTGTGTGCGCTCCGCCAATGCATAATCAAACCCGGCCGGCACGCGCACTTCGAGCCCCCAGGGGCGGTCTTTTTCCCAGCCGAATTTTTGCAGGTAAGCGGCGGTTGACGCCAGCGCGTCAGTTGGATCGTCAGACCAGATATCGCGCCGACCGTCACCTGTGAAATCCACAGCATAGTCGAGATACGAGGTGGGCATGAACTGCGTATGCCCCATCGCGCCAGCCCAACTGCCGGTCATATCCTCAGGTCGGACGTCCCCGGCTTGCAGGATGCGCAGCGCTGCGATCAACTGGCTCTCGAAAAACTCTGCCCGGCGCCCCTCAAACGCCAGTGTGGCCAACGAACGGATCACCTCCCGGTTGCCCCGAAAACTGCCAAAATTGCTTTCCATCCCCCAGACGGCGACCACAACCTCTTTATCGACGCCATAAGTTGCCTCAATCCGCTGCAGGGTCGCGTTGTAGTCACGTAGAGCTGCCTGGCCAGTGGCGATCCGATCTGCCGATACGGCCCTGTCGAGATAGGTCCAGATCGGCGTGACAAACTCCGACTGATTGCCATCATTGCGGATGATATCTGGATCAAAGGTCAGATCAGACAGCGCCTGGTCCAACACCTGTGATGCGATCCCTGCAGCTCTGGCGCGGCTGCGGAATGCCACCAGCCAACTGCGGAACCCAGCCGCCAAAGATGCATCTGGCACCCCTTGGGTTCCATCCGGGCGGCTCTGTGGCCTGAGGGAGGAATGGATGACACTCCCCTCACCAAGTGGGCGCCCAGTTGGCCGCAGCGACACCGTTGGCGCAGCCACAATCGAAGGCGCCCAAACAGATGGGGCAGCCTGTGTTGCCTGCGCAGAGGTCGCATCCAGCGCAAAGGCGCACAAGAGGGACGGGCCAAGAAGACCCGCAAAAGAACGGCTCGAACGTGGGGGCATTTGCACCTCCTTATTGTCTGCTCAGGTTCAATCTAACCCTGATTTTCAGACCAACAAAGGAGAGTTGCCGTTGACCCGCGTGCCGGCGGTGCTCCGCCGATCTGCGGAGTCACCTTGTCGAGGCTCCGGACTAGCGGCGCTTGCGCTCCACCTTGCGCTTGACCTTTGCCCGCTTTGCTTTTGCCTTCGCCGCCTTGCGTTTGATGGACCGGCCCGCAGGGCTGCGACGGCCACCGCCACCCCTAACAGGCATGGGGTCATCCCCCAACGCCAACAGCTCCAGCTCCAAGCCGCCCGTGACCGGCGTCGCCTGGGCCAAACGAACGGTAACACGCTGGCCCACCGCAAGGGTCAAACCGGTATCCGCCCCCATGAGGGTCCCGGATTCCGCATCGAAATGAAAAAACTCGCGCCCAATGGATCGCACCGGAACCAACCCATCTGCTCCGGTATCGTCCAGCTTTACAAAACAGCCAAACCGCGCGACACCACTGATACGACCTTCGAATTCATTCCCCACGCGCTCGGACAGATATGCAGCCAGATAGCGATCCGTTGTGTCCCGCTCTGCCATCATCGAGCGGCGTTCGGTATCCGAAATCTGGGTCGCTGTTTGCTCCAGACGTTCGATATCTTCGCTTGTCAGCCCGTCATCGCCCCAGCCATGCGCCCGCACCAGAGATCGGTGGACGATCAGATCCGCATAGCGGCGGATCGGCGAGGTGAAATGAGCGTAGTTGCGCAGTGCCAATCCAAAGTGACCAAAATTCTCAACGTTATAATAGGCCAGCTGCATCGACCGCAGCGTGGAGATATTGATCAGCTCGGCATCATCCGTGCCCGCAGCCCCGTTCAACAGCGCGTTCAAATGGCGAGTTTGCAGAACCTGTCCCTTCGCAAGCGACAGCCCAGCCGCACGGGCGGTTTCACGCAAGGCCTCCAGTTTCTCGGGAGCCGGTTCTTCATGAACCCGGAACAACTGCGGTGCGCGTTTCTGGATCAACGTCTCCGCAGCCGCCACATTGGCCAGGATCATGAACTCCTCGATCAGCTTGTGTGCCTCCAGCCGATCGCGGAAATTCACCGAAACCACGGTGCCTTTGTCGTCCAGAACGATTTTACGTTCCGGCAGATCCAGATCAAGCGGCTGGCGTGCGGCGCGGGCTTTGGTCAGCGCAGCATAAGCAGCATAAAGCGGCGCAATCACGGTGTCCAAAAACGGCTGTGTCCGTTCATTGGGCGCCCCATCCATTGCCTCCTGCACCTCCGCGTAATGCAATGATGCGGCGGATTGCATCAAGCCGCGCACAAACCGGTGGCCAATCTTGTTCCCGTCCGCATCAATCTGCATCCGAACCGCGATACAGGCGCGCGGAACCCCTTCGTGCAAACTGCAGAGATCACCAGACAACCGGTCTGGCAGCATCGGGACAACTCGGTCTGGGAAATAGCTAGAGTTTCCCCGTTTTCGCGCTTCGCGGTCCAATGCGCTACCCGAGCGCACATAGGCCGCCACATCTGCAATCGCGACCCAGATGACATGGCCACCGGGGTTGTTGGGATCGTCATCAGCATGGGCATAGCAAGCATCGTCGTGGTCGCGTGCATCTGCCGGATCAATGGTGATCAACGGCAACTCACGCAGATCTTCCCGCCCTTTCAGCCCCATGGGCTTGGCAGCATCCGCTTCTGCGATCACCGCATCGGGAAAATGATCCGGGATACCATGCTGATGGATCGCAATAAGCGACACGGCTTTGGGCGCCGAGGGATCGCCCAAACGCTCAACCACACGAGCCCGCGGCAGGCCCAGACGGGTTTTGGGGCCAGCCTGCTCTGCTTCGACCAGTTCCCCGTCGCGCGCACCATGGGTGGCATTCTCCGCCACCATCCATTCATTGGAGGCCGCTTTGTCGATGGGGACAATCCGCCCACCTTCGTCATGACGGCGGAAGATACCGATCAGGCGGCGCGGATTGGTACCTATGCGCCGGATCAACCGGGCCTCGTAATGATAATCCTGATCCTGCACCAGCGTCAGGCGCGCCAGGATCCGATCCCCAGCACCAAGGGCGGGATCAGAGGCTCTTGGCATGACCAAGACAAGCGGCTCCACACCTTCGCCGTGCCATTCCAGCGGGCGCGCAAACAGATCTCCGTCTTCGTCCGGGCCCTTGATCTGCAAGATCGTCACCGGGGGCAGCCTGTCGGGATCACGGTAGGTTTTTTTCCGCTTCTCCAGATGGCCTTCGGCCTCCAGCTCTTTCAGGATGCGTTTCAAATCGATCCTGTCTGAGCCTTTGATGCCAAATGCCTTGGCGATATCGCGCTTGGAGTTATGGGTCGGATGGGCTGAAATCCATTCCAGGATCTCTGCCTTTGAAGGTATACGGGTCATATGCCCCAGCTAGCACGCCCAGCGCCCGAGGTCATGGTGAAAAGAACATCCACCAGGCCCCCGCCGCTATGGGCACATAGCTACCCTGGCTTAGCGATCAGATGCGAAATAAGTCTCAAGGATCCGGGCATAGATCGATTTGAGCTGATGGATATGCGCAATCTCCACCCGTTCATCCACCTGATGCATGGTCTTGCCAACCAGCCCAATCTCTACCACCGGGCAATGCGATTTAATGAAGCGCGCATCAGATGTGCCACCTGTCGTGGACAGTTCGGGGCAACGCCCGGTTTCAGCTTCGACCGCTGCGCAAACCAAATCCGAAAGCGGGCCTGGAGGCGTGATGAAACTTTCACCAGAGATTTTGACACGCATGTCAATCTCAACCCCAAACTCCGCCGCAACGCGATCCGCTTCTGCCTGCAGCCATTGGGTCAGGCTCTCGCCGCTGTGGGCATCGTTGAACCGGATGTTCACAGTCGATTTTGTCTGTGCAGGGATCACATTGGTGGCCGGGTTGCCTGTGTCGATGGTCACAACGGCCAAGGTAGAGGCGTCGAAGTGTTCTGTGCCCTGATCCAGTTCGTGGCTGGCCAAGCGATCCATCAGCCGTGCCATCGCGTTCAGCGGGTTATTGGCGCGATGTGGGTAGGCGGAATGCCCCTGAACGCCGGTGACCGTAAACCAAGCCGACAAAGATCCCCGACGGCCGATTTTGATCATCTCCCCCATCTCGTTGGGGCAAGTTGGCTCCCCGACCAGACAGACCGACATTTTTTCTCCCGCCGCTTCCATATGCTCCAAGATGGCAAGAGTGCCATCCACCGCATCGCCCTCTTCATCACCTGTGATGGTGATGAGAACCGCTCCCTCTGGCGGTGTGTTGCGCACATGATCAACAGCAGCGGCCACGAACGCCGCGACCCCCGATTTCATGTCCGTTGCGCCACGACCATAAAGGAAGCCGTCTTTCTCTTCCGCTCCGAACGGATCGACGGTCCAGGCAGCCACATCGCCCACCGGCACAACATCCGTATGCCCGTTAAAGCCAAGCGTCTTTGGGTGCGCCAGATCCCCCCAGCGCGCGACCAAATTGCTGACATCACCCCGGTCGCAACGTTGGCAGGAAAATCCAGCCTCTGTGAGCAAGCTTTCAAGCAGCACCAACGCGCCCCCTTCTGCTGGGGTAACAGAAGCGCAGCGGATCAGATCAGCCGTCAACTGATGTGGATCCAGCGGCTGGATAGGATTGCTGTTGGTCATTGGGGCCTCCGAATTGCTGCCCTTGGCTACCCCGGTTTCCGCCTGGGTGCAAATTTGCAGGCAGACCCTGCAATAGTGGCTTGTGACCCAATTACCGCGCTGAGGCGCATTTTGAAGGTCCACCACAGGCAATGACAGACAACGCCGCAGAAAAAGGCTAAGAAGGCGTTAACAAAAATACGAGGCAGAGCATCAGGGGTTTGAACCACCGTAAAAGCGGGGTCACACAACCCAATCCCGAAAGCGCGCAGGGCAGGCCCAATGATGGTCTGCTGCTCGGCGACTTAGGATCCCCTATACGATGAACTCAGCCTCATCCTTTGGGTGAACAGGCACATGGTGGCAGCGTCAGAGCTGACATATAATACAAATGCGACTGCGCTTGAGATGGCTGAAACCATCTTCGGAGATGGCGTCGAGGTGCGCGATGCCACTTACACCGGCGATAGCCGGGCCTCTGCAATCTACTCCGATGGGGACAGCATCGCTCCGGGCGCGACACCTGCTGATACAGGGATCATCCTGTCTACTGGCCAGGCCACGGCCTTTACCAATTCAACTGGGCAGGCCAACCAGTCAAACAGCCAGACAACGGCCAACAATGGCCCAAATAACGACCCGACGTTCAATGCCGCCGCGGGCCAACAGACATTTGATGCGTCTTATCTTGATGTGACATTTGTCCCGGACGCGTCCGTCATGACGTTGCAGTTCGTCTTTGCGTCCGAGGAATACCCTGAATTCCAAAACTCCATCTATCAGGATTTTGTTGGGGTGTGGGTCAATGGTCAGATGGTCGAACTGGAGTTCGGCGACGGGGACACCGATCCGGGCAATGTGAACTCCACCAACAACGCCAACCTCTTCCTCGACAACTCCAACAGTGACTTCAACACTGAAATGGATGGCCTGACCGTCACGATGACACTGACGATGCAGGTGAACCCAGGGGTGGAAAACGACATCCGCATCGGGATTGCCGATGTGTCAGATGGCAGCTACGACAGTAATCTGCTCATTGCGGCCGGATCCGCCCAAACCAGTGTCATTGCCAACACAGACAGTTTTCAGGTCGGGCCTAATGAAACCCGCGTGATTGATGTTCTCGACAATGACAGCAGCAGCAACAACAGCACGCTGACCGTCACCCACATCAACGGAACCGCAGTCAGCGCTGGTGACACGATCACACTGCCGACCGGTCAGCAGGTCCAGCTGAACGCGGATGGCACGCTCACCATGATTGGGGATGGTGACGCCGAAGACTTCACCTTCACCTATACCGCAAGCGATGGCATCAACAGCGCGGTCGGCATTGTCGAAGCCACCTCTGTCCCTTGTTTTGTCGCAGGCACCCGATTGACAACCGATGCAGGCCAGACACCGGTAGAGGCGCTGCAAATCGGCGATCTTGTGATGACCAGAGACCAAGGTCTGCAACCCGTTCGCTGGGTCGGGCAACGCACTGTGGCCGCACAGGGCAATCTCGCCCCTATTCACATCTTGGCACAGACCCTGAGCGATTATGACGGACACGGAGATCTGTTGGTCTCCCCACAACATCGGATCCTATTGCGTGATGGGCTGGCGGAGATGCTCTTTGGGGCGTCCGAAGTGCTGGTCGCAGCCAAGGATCTGGTGAACGACCATTCGGTCCGCCGCAAAACCGGGGGCCAGGTCACATATGTTCATGTGATGTTTGACAACCATCAATTGGTCGACAGCGAAGGAATCCTGACAGAGAGTTTCTTGCCCGGCCCCCAAACCAGCCGCCAATTCAGCCCGGATGTGCTGTCAGAGCTGCGCGAGATTTTCCCGGAACTGGACCCGCTCACAGGCAAAGGATATGGGCCAGCGGCACGGCCGAGCCTGCGCAAACACGAGGCCAAGCTGCTCTGCGCTGCCATCACATCGCGGGAACAAATGCAATGAGCTGGCTCGCGGCACGCTGCCCTCACGCCACCCAGGCCATCCGATATCCCCTGCCTTCCACAGCGATGCATGGCCCCCTGATGACAACCGGCAGCATCTGCCTGGATCTGCTGCTGGAGGATGGGCAGGATTTCGGGGCGCTGGTGGCATTCGATCCGCACGCGGACTGGCAGATGGCATTTTCCATCGACCGCGTCGATATCGGTATCTTTGCGGTGCGCCTGTCCCAAAACGGGCGCCCACGAGAGATACAGCTCACCGTGCCGGATGGACACCAAACCGGATTAGAAGGGCCAGCGCGGCTGATTTATGCCTGGGATAGTCTGACCCGATGGGGGCGACTGACGTTGATGATGCCCTCGGGGGCCAATCTGGTATCCGTTGATGTCAAAGCCCCGCCTCCCTTGCCGCGTTGTCAGGTCCTGGACATGCTGGACACTCTGCCGGACCGCGCAATGGACAGCGGCCTCATCGGCTGCAGTATCAATGACCAGATTGTACCTGCCGCCCCTTTCGCAGGCCTGTGTCCCAGTACAAGGATCGCGACCCCTGGCGGGCCCCGTTCGCTGCAAGATCTAAAACGTGGGGATCTGGTGCTGTCGGAAGACGGCGATTTTGTCCCCATCCTATACAAGCTGTCCCGCAAGCGCCCCAGCATCGGCCATGATGCAATTGTATGCCTGCGGGCCCCATATCTGGGCCTGCAACAGAACCTGTCCATCGCCGCACAACAGCGTGTGGTCGTCGCCGGAGATGATGTGGATTACCTGTTCGGCCAACCACAGGTACGCGTTCCAGCACAGGCCTTGCAAAACTCTGCCTTCACTGTTCCCACGCCGGGGAACGCTGGTGATTTGGCCGTTCTGTCTCATGTTGTCTTGCCCGGAAATCAGCGGATCTGGGCAAACGGTGCTTTGGTCGAAACGCTGTTTTTGGGCCGCCTACGGCGCGACCGCAACGGGTTGGCAGCCAGTGCTCTTGCGCATTTGGACCGCAATGACCTTCCCGAACATCGCAGTGACGGAACGCCAGTGTTGCGCAGCTTTGATGCCGCAGTGCTCGCGGAACGCCGCATCGCCTGATCACGACGCTTGCCTGAGCCAAATTGTCAGCCTAATCAGATTCAGACTTGCAGACTTTTGGAACCTATCAGACCGTGCGCCGCCTTCTTTCTCCCTTTCTGTTCCTGATCACCCTGCTTGGCGGCCCTGCCGCAGCAGAGATCTTGACCATCAGCACGGTGACACGCCCGCCATTTTCGATGCCGGACGGGGACCGCGAAACAGGCTTTTCCATCGATCTGGTCCGCAGCATCGCCGACCGTCTGGGTTGGGAGTATGAGATCGTCCGAACGGACACGTTCGGAGGTATGCTGGATCTTGTGGAAGATGGCGCTGTCGATATGGCTGCGGCAAATATCTCCATCACTGCTGCACGTGAAACAGTGATGGATTTCAGCCATCCGATTTTCGAAAGCGGTCTGCGCATCATGGTATCGGCCGATGACGTCAGTCAGCCTTCTTTGCTACGGGTTCTGTTTTCCGCTGATCTGATGATCGCGATCGTTGTCGCGGTGGTCCTGCTGATGGGCGGCGGCATGATGATGTGGGGCCTGGAGCGACGGGCACAGCCCTACTTTGATCGCCCCTTGAAAGAGGCCTGGTTCCCATCGTTTTGGTGGGCGTTAAACCTGGTCGTGAATGGCGGCTTCGAAGAACGGGTGCCGCGCACGCCGATTGGCCGGGTTTTTGGCGTCATCCTGGTCGTAGCCTCGTTGTTTGTGGTGTCTTTGTTTGTGGCAAAAATCACAGCCGTCATGACGGTCGAGGCCATCAGCGGTTCGATCAATTCGGTCAATGACCTTTATGGTAAAAAGGTATCTACTATTTCGGAATCGACAGCAGCACGTTTCCTGGACCGGCGCGACATCAGCTATCGCGGCTACACAGATCTGACCACCTTGCTACAGGACTTTGAAACCGGCGCTGCCGATGTAGTGGTGTTCGATGCGCCCGTTTTGGATCACTACATGGAGCGCGATGGACAGGCACATGGCCATCCTGTTGGACAGGTCTTCCTGCGCGAAGACTACGGCCTCTTGCTGCCAGATGGCTCACCACATCTTGAGCAGGTCAATCAGACCCTGCTGGCGCTGCGCGAAAGTGGTGAATACGCTGACATCTACCGGAAGTGGTTCGGCAAGGCGCCGTAAGCGACGTGAGTGTTTACCAACCAAACTGATTCAGTGAAATCTGGGCACCAGAGCCCTTAGTGCATGGTTTGTCCCTGCAGCTCTTCGCCATCAAAGAAGGGCGTCATCTGCGCCACGATCACTGAGTTCTCATCCAGCGCGCGCTGCATCAGCGCCCGTTCTTCATCAGGAATCTCATGGCCCTCAGCTTCGCGCTCGGCGATTGTGCCATAACCTGTCACATCCAACGGCGCGGTATCCGCTTGTTTCAGGATCGCCACCGTCTCACGCACGGCTTCGGCCTCATCCACACCGGAGGCATAGATCATCAAAGCGGCACCAGTGGCACCCTCAGGCAGCCCGTCCCCGTCCTTCCGCCCGATCTGGACAATCAAGGTGTAGACTTGCTGGCGTGAGGTTTTTTTCTTTTCCATAGGCTCGCCATATCGTCCGCCCTGCACAGGGTCAACCTGCCCCACCAGAATGAGACGTCGCAGCAGGGCCGGAGCGAGGCGCAGCAGGGGCCGGTTAATCGTATCCTCATCTACATATGGTTGAGTATCCGAAGGATCATCTGTCATCCAGGAGGTACGCTGTGCCGACAGCTTCGGAACTGCCAGTCAACATTGATGCAACAGCCAATGAAATGGCCGAAGAGATGTTCGGCAACGGGATCACCATTCTGGATGCCAGCTATACCGGGGCAACCGTGGCCTCCGGTATCTATAGCAATGGCAATGCTTTGGCACCGGGTGTCACCCCGGCAGACACCGGTGTAATCCTGTCCACGGGAAGTGCGCGCAGCATCACCAACAGCAGCGGCGATGTGAACGTCCGGGCCAACACGACCACAGTCAACAACACCGCCGGCGACGCCGAGCTAACGGCGATTGCCGGGCAAAATACCTTCGATGCTGCCATCTTCGAAGCGGAGTTTGTGCCGCAAGGCTCCACACTGACGATGCAGTTCATTTTCGCATCAGAAGAATACCTTGAATATGTATCCTCCGGCTTCAACGACTCCGTCGGTGTCTGGGTCAATGGCGTGCAGGCGGAAATGACCATCGGGTCAGGCGATATCTCCATCGACAACATCAATCCCGACAGCAACGAAAACCTCTATATCGACAACGATCGAAGCGACGACAATTTCAATACGGAGATGGATGGCTTTACGGTCACCTTGACGCTGACCGCACCGGTCAATCCTAACGAAAGCAACTCCATCAAAATCGGGATCGCCGATGGGGGTGACCGGTCTTTTGACTCCAACCTTCTGATTGCCGGGGATTCCATCCAGACCGCTCTGGTGGCAAATGACGACGCGGTAACTGTTCAGGAGGGTGACACCGCAAATGTGGATGTGCTGGCCAATGACATGCAAATCAATGGCGCAGCACTCACGATTACCCATATCAATGGCCAGCCGGTCGTGGCAGGCAGCTCGGTCACGCTCGCGGATGGCGAGGTGGTCACGCTGAACAGCGACGGCAGCTTCACAGTCGCGGGCCAGGACGATGTAGACAGCGACACGGACACCACATTTTCCTACACTGTCGAAGATAGCGTCGGAAACACCGACACGGGGTTTGTCACGCTCACCACCACCCCATGTTTTGTCGCAGGTGTTCTGATTGATACGGTTGATGGCCCCCGCGCGGTCGAGGATTTGACCCCCGGCACGCTTGTCTTGACCCGCGACCATGGCCCGCAGCCATTGCGATGGATCGGCCGTAGCACCCGGCGCGCTCTTGGCGCGGAGGCGCCCGTGATCTTTGCAAAAAACGCTCTTGGCCAACATGCACAAACAGCGCTGTCGCCCAATCACCGTGTTCTGGTGCGGTCAGCCTGGGCAGAGGTTCTGTTTGGACAATACGAAGTCTTGGTGAAGGCCAAAGATCTGATCAATGATCGCAGCATCCGGCCGCGGGCTGACGGCGAGTTGGTGACCTATGTCCATTTGTTGTTTGACAGTCACCAGATCATCTGCGGCGATGGCCTGGAAAGCGAAAGCTACCATCCCGGCGAACAAACCCTGCACAGCTTCGATCCCGAAACCCGAGCAGAAATCCTGGACTTGATGGCGGATGGCATGGGTATCAATGCGCCCAGCGCCCGGCTCTCACTGAAGCCTCATGAGCGGGCATTATTGGGGACTGTCACCCAGTAAAGGTGCCGCCCCGGCATGAGGTGGGGCGACACAGACGTTGACCAAAGTCACGCAGTCAGTTGATCGGACGATCAGTCACGCAGCAGATCATTGATCCCGGTTTTGGAACGGGTCTTTTCATCGACGCGCTTCACAATCACAGCGCAATAAAGGTTCACGCCATTCTTCGACGGCATGGAACCCGCCACAACAACCGAATAAGGTGGAACTTCGCCATACATCACCTCGCCGGTTTCCCGGTCGACGATTTTGGTGGACTGACCGATGAAAACGCCCATGCCCAATACGGACCCCTCACGGACGATACAGCCTTCGACGACCTCGGACCGGGCACCAATGAAGCAATTGTCTTCAATGATGGTCGGGCCCGCCTGCATCGGCTCCAGCACGCCACCGATACCAACGCCACCGGACAGGTGAACGTTTTTACCGATTTGGGCACAGGACCCAACGGTGGCCCATGTGTCGACCATGGTGCCTTCATCAACATAAGCACCCAGGTTGACGAATGATGGCATCAGCACAACACCGGGCGCGATGTAGGCAGATTTGCGAACCACACAATTGGGCACCGCACGGAAGCCTGCATCTTTCCACTGGCTGTCGCCCCAGCCTTTGAACTTGCTGTCAACCTTATCCCACCAGCCAGACCCCTGTGGGCCGCCAGACTGCTCTTCCATGTCTTTGATTCGGAAGCCAAGCAGCACGGCTTTCTTGGCCCATTGGTTCACATGCCACGAGCCGTTCTCTTGCCGCTCTGCGACCCGCAACTTGCCGGAATCCAGCGCGTTCAGCGTGTCTTCGATGGCTTCGCGCTGCTCCCCTGTGGTGGCGGGGGAAATGGTATCACGGGCCTCCCAAGCGGCCTCGATTGCGGTTTCCAGCTGAGCGTTGGACATGTGTCGTCTCTCCGGGGTGAAAGTGGCTTGTTCGTCTTGTGGCGGTTACATAACCGCAATTTGCCCCGGGGTCATGTGCGTATTGCGTCAAAGCGCAGTGCCGCAGCGCCTCTTTGCTTCTGTCCTACCGCACACGCCGCAGATGGCGGCGCAAAATATCACAGGCGGTCTGGACATCCCTCCGCCGGATGGCCTGCACCACCAGCGCATGATCCGTATCCACCCGCTGCGTCCAGCGTTGTTTCCAGTTGGCAAAGAGGTGCCGGGCCGAGGCGATATGCAAATCATCAATCGTCGCCATCAGCCTTGGCATCTGGCAAGGGGCCAGGATCACCCGATGAAAAGCGCGGTTTTTCTGTTCCCAGTCGGGCATGGTCGTTGCCGCATCACAAGCCAGCCGCGCTGCATCCGCCGCTGCAATGTCCTCAGGCCCGTAGTGGGCAAAGGCGTTTTGCAGCGCCAGCAATTCCAGCGACACCCGCATCTCGACCACTTCGCGAATTTCGCTGGGATCCAACGCCGTGACCCGCATGCCCCGGCGCGGAATGGACTTTGCCAGCCCATGAGCTTCCAGACGCAGCAGCGCCTCGCGGACAGGAACGTGACTGGTACTGAACTCTCGTGCGATATGATCCTGGCGCAGCTTTTCACCAGCGGGGAGCGCCCCGGTGACGATGCGGTTGCTCAGCTCTTGATAGATCGTATCGGAAATTGTGGCGCTCATGGCACGACCAACGGCCACTGTAGACCAACTGATAAGGGCGCTGCGGTCATCACCTCACCCCAGCGGGTCTGGGGCGATGTTTCCGCCACACAGCAATACCGCAACGCGCTCCCCTGGCTCCGGCGTATAGACGCCACTGGTCAGCGCTGCCAGAGCGGTTGCTCCTGCTGGCTCCACGAGCAACCGTCGCTCACGCCAGAGCTTGCTTTGCGCATCCACGATCGCCGCATCGGAAACAGTGACCGACTGGCAGGATGTAGCGTGGTCTTGGGCAAGGCCGAAACAGATCTCACCGATCTTTCGCGCACCCAGCGCATTGGCGGCAACCCCTGAGACGTCCACATCAACCGGCTGGCCAGCAGCCAGCGCACTGTGTAGCGCGCAGCTTGTTTCCGGCTCTACCGCGATGATCCGTTTGGCGCCGCCATACCAGGCAAGCGCACCCGAAATCAGGCCGCCGCCACCAACAGCAATCAACATAGTATCCGCATCCAGCCCCTGTTCATCCCACTCGACAAAACAGGTGCCCTGCCCTGCAACCGTCGCAGCCGCGTCATAGGCATGAACCTGCATCGCACCGGTAGCGGTTTCATACGCGCGGGCCTGATCCAGCGCATTGGCATAGGCTCCCGGCACCACTTCAAGCTCGGCGCCCGTACTGCGGATCAGAGCCACTTTGGCGGGGCCCGCAATCTCTGGCACATAAACACGCGCCTTAAGTCCCAGTTGATGCGCTGCAAAAGCAACCGCAGCGCCATGATTGCCACCAGAGGCCGCAACAATCCCGGCTTCGGGAACAGGCTCTGACAACAGCGTGTTGAAAGCGCCACGCGCCTTGAAGCTGCCGGTGTGCTGCATGTGCTCCAGCTTAAGAGAGACAGGATAGGACAAGCCAAATCCACGGGTCTCCATCACTGGTGTGCGCTGAATATGCGCCGCGATGCGCCCCGCTGCCAAGGAGATCTCCTGTGACCAGTCCATAGTCCGCCCTTTCTTTGCTTGGCGCTGAACCTAAGCCATGCGGCTGCGGACGCAAGCCCTGATCCGGACTGGCACCAACACCTGCGAGCCGCTATGACTGGTGGTCCTTACATCATAACGAGAAAGCAGGTTTGCCATGACAGATGATCGCCATAGCCGATTTCGAGACGCTCACTCTGATCGCAGCCAGGCCGCGCATGTGCCCTCCACCCCACAGACAGAATCGCCAGCCTATCGGTTGGCATTTGCAGACGGGGACTTTCTGTGTCGGGACGAACTGCGCCCCGTCCGCTTGCAATTGGAGCTTCTGAAGCCCGAAATGATGTTGGACGAACATGGGATCGAAAGCACGATTGTCATGTTTGGCGGTGCGCGGATCCCCGCGCCAAAGGACAAAGACAAGGCCCGCACCCAGACGCTGCGGGATCTATCCCATTTTTATGACGAAGCCCGCAAATTTGCGAAGCTGATGACAGAACGGTCGATGGCAAACGGCGGAAAATCGGATGTGATTGTCACAGGCGGCGGGCCTGGCGTTATGGAAGCCGGCAATCGCGGGGCGCAAGATGCAGGTGGCGCGTCTGTGGGGCTCAATATCGTTTTGCCGCATGAACAAGCGCCCAACCCGTATGTGACACCGGACCTGTGTTTCAACTTTCACTATTTCGCATTGCGGAAAATGCACTTCCTGATGCGCGCGCGCGCGATCACCGTCTTCCCTGGCGGGTTCGGCACAATGGATGAAATGTTCGAAACGCTTACCCTGATCCAGACCGGCCGGATGGAGCGCGTGCCATTCCTGTTGTTCGGTCAGGCGTTTTGGGAACGGATCATCAACTGGGACGCGCTCGCAGATGCGGGCACGATTTCAGAAGAGGATCTGGATCTGTTCCGCTTTGTCGAAACCGCCGAAGACGCCATTGAACTGATCAACAACTGGGCGCCAGCACCACCGCGGGACACTCTGCCAGGGCGTACGACCTGAGGCGGTGCGTTGTCAGGCCAAAGGCCGAGATGCTGATATCACATCCGGCCGACGCCGTGCTGTAGGATGATCAGGCGAAGTCTTTGGGCAATACCCCGACAGGCAAACCTTTGGGCAGGCGGGTGAGAATCTGGCTGCCCCCGACATCAGAAATGCCATAGCCATAGCCGCGCAAACGGAACTTCCATTCTCGTCGGCTAAGCGCCTTGGTACGTTCGCTACGGACAAGATCGAGCAGTTGGGGTTCAATCTGCGCGGCCATCGTTGAAACTACGGTCATCGTCTCGTTCTCCCTTGTTACAGTGTTTCCAAAAATGAAACTGTCCGGGGGAAATGGCGAAAATGTTGCGCAATTTAGCAGATTCCAAGGCAGTGATCCGCTGCTCGCATCACGCTGTCCATACAACCAGGGCTAATCAGTTGAGCTGACAGCACAAACAGGCGATCTGCTTAAAAACCCCAGTTTGGGCCAATACTGGCCACATTTCCTCATCACCATGTCTACAACCGTTTGTGGAGTGGACTGATGGCACGCGTTTCGGATTATTCAGCGTTATTGTACTACCTTGATGGCGATCATTTTCGCTGGAACTCACCGATGGAGGTCGGAACCCAGGCCGTGGTCACCTATCGTTTCCTGGACGAGAGCCAGCTCGGAGATCCAAGTAATGATCCCACCGGTGCGACCAGCTATTGGACCTTCACTGATGCGCATCAGGACCTGTTCCGCGAAGTCGCCGCAAAATATGAGGCCATTTCTGGGATCCGATTCGTCGAAGTCGACGGTCCAGCGATGATCAATGCCTTCGGGTTTGATGGAGGCGAAGCTGGTGGCTATGCGAATATCGCGATGTCCGATCATGGCGTCACCATCAACGGATCCTTTGCCATCGGCACAGCAGACATGGATGTGGGCACCTATGGCTATGTCACCCTGCTGCATGAACTGGGGCATGCCCTTGGCCTGCAGCACCCCCATGACGGCAGTCTGACACTCGTCCCACAGTCTGACATTCCCGAACACACGGTCATGACATACAACCATGCTCCCAACTACGTCACAGAGCTTGGGACATTCGACATTCAGGCGATGCAGCATCTCTATGGCACCGCTGACAGTTTTGGCACCGCACTCGAAGGCAATGAATGGGAAATACTCGGCGGCCAGGGCTCACCCATCATCATCCGCGCCAATGCCGAAGACAACACGATCATTGGCACCAATGAAGCCACGACAATCAATGGCAAAGAAGGTCACGACCATATTCAGGGCCGAGAGGCCAATGATATCCTGCGTGGCAGCCAGGGTCGCGACACCGTTGTCGGCGGGCTTGGCGACGATCGTCTGTTTGGTGGCAATGGTCATGACACACTGATCGGCGGGTTGATCGACGATGGCTATTCCGGTGGTCCGGACAGCGACAGACTGTTTGGCGAACGCGGGAATGACTTACTCGCAGGCGGCGCGGGCACTGATCTTCTATCCGGGGGCCGTGGCCGTGACACGCTGATTGGTGGCGATGGCGCAGATACCCTCACAGGCGGTATGGGCGCAGATACCTTTGTATTTGATTTCGCAGATATCGGCGAGACGGATCAAATCACGGATTTCGGGCGCGGTGCGGACGTCATCGACCTCTCTGGCCTTTGGATCGGTGGTTTGGATCAGGTCGGAATCAGCATCGACAATGCGGACACCATCCTCAGTCTGACGAACACATTCGAACTCAGACTCGCTGGTTTCAGCGAATCTCTAGACGCATCAGATTTCATTTTCGGTTGAGGCAGCCGGGGACCTGCCCAGCGAGGCCGGGGTTCAGGGGTTAATCCCTGCCTCGGCCTCGATCTGTTTGCGGCTTTTACGCGCCCGCTCTGTCGCAGATTTCAGCTGGCCACAGGCAGCCATGATATCATCACCACGCGTCTTCCGGATCGGCGAGGCGTAGCCTGCCTGATAAATGATGTTCGCAAAGGCGCGGATGCGGTTGTTTGAGGACCGTTTGTATGGGCTACCCGGCCATTCATTGAAAGGGATCAGGTTGATCTTTGCCGGAATCTTGTAGCGTTCGATATGCTCGATCAAACGGTGGGCGTCCTCGTCGCTGTCGTTCACCCCATCCAGCATCACGTATTCAAACGTAATGCGTTCGGAATTAGATGCCTTGGGATAATCCGCCAGCGCCTGCAGCAGCTCATCGATGTTCCACCGCTTGTTGATCGGAACCAACACATCGCGGGTTTCATTGGTGGTCGCATGAAAGGAGATCGCCAACAGGCAGCCGATTTCCTGCGCGGTACGTGCAATCTCTGGCACCACACCAGAAGTAGACAGCGTAATCCGGCGGCGGCTCAGCGAAATGCCCTCAGGATCCATGGCGATCTTCATCGCGTCGCGCACGTTTTCAAAGTTGTAGAGCGGCTCTCCCATGCCCATCAGAACGATGTTGGACAAACGCCGGGTTTCGTCCTTTGGGGCACCGGGGACAGGCCATTCTTCCAGATCATCACGGGCCATCATCACCTGACCGATGATCTCACCTGGGGTGAGATTGCGCACCAGTTTCTGGGTTCCCGTATGACAGAATGAACAGGTCAGCGTGCAACCCACCTGCGAAGAAACACACAGCGTGCCGCGATCTTCTTCGGGGATATAGACAACCTCGACCTCATGCCCGCCCGCGATACGCACAAGATATTTCCGCGTCCCATCGGTGGAGATCTGGCGGCTCACAACCTCGGGCGTTGAAATCTCGAATGTCTCGGCCAGCTGCGCGCGATAGGCATTCGCTAGGTTTGTCATATCGGCAAAATCACGTTTGCCCCACTGATAGATCCACTGCCAGATCTGGCCAACACGCATCTTGGCCTGTTTTTCTGGCGTCCCATGTTCGATAAGCGCCTCGCGCATCTGGTCACGGGTCAAGCCGACAAGATTGATCTTGCCGCCCTCCGGCAACTTGCGAGGCAGGGTCATTACATCCTGGGTAATGGGCGCTGTGACAGTCATGGCAACGGGACTCGTGGCTGTGGCGGTGGATGCGGCTCTATATAGGAATTTAGGCTGAGATCAAAAGGAATCCTGAAAAAATCACTGCAAGGCCGATGCCCGCGCTGCGCAAACCATAATAGTCGTGACCCCGAAACAGAAAAACCCCAGCACAAGCCGGGGTTTCACATGAAACGGTTGATCCAAAATCGGATCAGAAGCAGCGTTTTTCCGCTTCATCGACGGCTGCGGTGAACCCAAGCAATGAGAACGTATCCTTGGTCTGGGTGCCCCGCGCGGAGCGACCAATCAAAACGGCCTGTGCGCCGCGCTTCATGGCCGTGATGATTTTCGCATCATCCGATGCTGTCGCAGGCCAAGCCCATTCGCCTTCGGTGAACAGTTCAAAATCGGTATCACCAACCGCTAGGTTCACAGTTGAACCCGGAGCAAACGGGTATCCACCCGTAAAAGTGATTTGGCCATTCTTTCCAGTGTCTGGGCGGAAAAAGACAAACAGCTGAATTTTACCGCGACGCACCGCCTTCACGCGACCATCACGGGTATTGACGGTTTCCTTCGGGGCGGACACGCCCCAACATTCCTTTGGGCTTTCGCCCTGGAAAACGCTCCAGTCGACGTTACTGGCCACGCGGTTGTCTGTTTCTGCCTGCTGTGCAGTTGCGCTGGTCGCCAGCGCGGCCAGACACAGGCCCGCGACACTGCGGACGAGTTTTGATGTCATTTGTCCCGACTCCAAGACTGTCTTACCTCAAACTAGCAAAGGCCATGCAGCGTTCTCTCCGCTGTCTGGTCCCGAGACCCTCGCTTGCTTACTCATACACACTAACGTAACTATCGCCACGGGTGAAACCCCGTTTTGGCGGGAAATTGCCAACAGGAAAGGCGTTTTTGATGACCAACCCAGTACCAATGGCCGAAGTCTGGCGCGGCCCGCTTCTCGAAAGCCTCCACCTCGGACATGCGGTTGTGTGCAACGCAAAGGGCGAGATCGTGCGCAGCTGGGGTGATCCCAACGCCGTGATCTATCCGCGCAGCTCGGCCAAAATGATCCAGGCTCTGCCGTTGATCACGTCTGGGGCCGCCGCGAAGTATGGGTTAACCTCCGAACAGCTTGCCCTTGCCTGCGCCTCGCACAACGGTGCAGAGATCCACACAAGCCGGGTGAACACATGGCTGGAGCAGCTGTCCCTGTCCGATGATGACCTGCGGTGTGGGCCACAAATGCCCAATGACATTCCGGCCCGCAACGATCTGATCAAGACCGACAACAGCCCGTGCCAAGTTCATAACAACTGTTCCGGCAAACACGCAGGCTTTCTGACGCTCTCGCAACACCTGGGTGCGGGGCCTGATTATATCGACATCGACCATCCGGTTCAGCAGGCCTGTCGTGACGCTTTTGAACAGGTAACAGGAGAGACCAGCCCAGGTTACGGGATTGATGGCTGCTCTGCCCCGAATTTTGCCACCTCTGTCGTCGGGCTGGCGCGGTCAATGGCGTGGCTTGCAAGCGCCGCAGATAGGTCTGGCCGCGATGCCGAAGCGGCACAACAGCTGGTCGCAGCGATGACAGCCCACCCTGAACTGGTTGCAGGAGAAACACGCGCCTGCACCAATCTGATGCGCGCCATGAATGGCAAGGTGGCAATCAAAACCGGTGCAGAGGCGGTCTTCATTGCGATCCTGCCGGAACAGAAACTGGGCGTTGCTCTCAAGATCACGGATGGGGCGACCCGCGCCAGTGAATGCGCCATTGCGAGCATTCTTGTCGGGCTTGGCGTGCTTGACCCGGATCATCCATCCACAAAGCTCTACCGCTATGCCCCGCTGGTGAACCGACGCAATGTGAATTGCGGCGATATCCGCCCGTCAGCTGAACTGTTGGCATAACGACAGATCTCTCACACAGCCCGGGTGTTGTTCTGGAACACAGGTTCATCCAATAGCATCCAGAACGACACATGGGCTTGCGCTACATCTCCATGAGTTCGGCGACCTCTACGGTGCCATCCCCATCGACGGCCAGAGGACATCCTTTGGCCATGGCGCAGGCACTGTGGAGATCGGCAGCTTCGACCACGGAATAACCAGAGATCGGATTGGCCCCGCCGTCGTCGTCCACCCCGTCATGATGCACCGTTTTGGACAGGCCTACAGGGTTTCCTGGCACGACCAGCCCGGACCCGAGCCCCTCCATCCAGGATTTCCAAGCGGCCATCATTCTGGCCCCCTCAGCTTCGCTTTCGGGTGATTTCCCGCCATGATAGGCAAAAATATACTGTGGCATGATATGTCCTCTCCCTGGTTGCAACGCGAGCAGCCGGAGCGGTCCTATCGCTGATCGGGGGCAAAACCCGTCAGAGCATGTCCCACAGCAAACGCAGAGCAAGGACCAGCGACGTCAGCACAAGCAGCGGCTTGATCACCACAGCGCCTTTGTTCTGAGCCAGACCAGCACCCGCACGCGCACCGGCTATTTGTGCAGCCCCCATCGCAAGCCCAACTCCCCACCACGGGGTGGCCACAACGGCAAAGGCCATCAGCGCCCCGGCATTTGATGCAAAGTTCAACAGCTTGGTGTGGGCCGTCGCTCGAAGAATACCATACCCGGCCAAAGACACAAAACCGAGCATATAGAAACTGCCAGCGCCAGGGCCCAGTAACCCATCATAGGCACCACAGAGCGGCACAATCGTTACCGCAAAGAGAGCCGGGGAAATACGGCGCGCCCGATCGCTGTCGTCCAATCCCTTTTTGGTAGCAAAGAACACCGCAATCCCGATGAGCAGAACAGGCAGGATCAGCCGTATCCAATCGGTCGGCAAAATCGTGATCAGCAACGCCCCAACGACCGATGCAAAACCCGCAATCAGCGCCGACCCAGCCTGTTCCCGCAGATTGACATGTCCCCCGCGCGCATAGCTCAACGCGGCCGTGGCAGATCCAAAAAGCCCCTGTATCTTATTGGTGGCCAATGCAGTGATCGGATTCGCCCCCGCCAGCAGGAGAACCGGAACCGTGATCAGCCCCCCGCCTCCTGCAACGGCATCAATAAAGCCTGCAAAAAACGCAGCCGCCACTAGCAAGAGCAGCAGCTCAATTCCGACTTCAAACATGGTTCAGCCTTTGAATTCCGATTTTGCAAAGCCTTGAATATACAATAGCGCCGTCAAATCACCATGGTTGATACGGATGTTGCATTCTGCCGCGACAGCGGGTTTGGCGTGCAGGGCAACGCCGGCCCCAGCCCGTTTCAACATGCCCAGATCATTGGCACCATCGCCCACCGCCATCACATCAGCATCGGTCAGGTTCAGTCGATCGGTGATTTGCTCCAGCGCCTCCTCCTTGGCAGCGCGGCCCAGAATCGGGCGGCCCGCCTGACCGGTCAGCTTCCCATCTTCGACCAGCAGGGTATTGGCCCTGTTTTCGTCAAAGCCCAGATCCGCAGCCACGCGGCTGGTAAAGGCCGTGAAACCACCTGACACCAAGGCTGCGTAGGCGCCATCAGCCTTCATGGTTGCCAGCAACTCACGACCGCCGGGCATCAGCGTGATTCTCTGCTCAAGCACATCGTCAATCACCGTTTCTGGCAGCCCTTTCAGCAGGCCCACCCGCTCTGTCAGCGCGCCTTCAAAATCCAGCTCGCCATTCATGGCCCGCGCCGTGATTTCTTTGACCCGCGCGCCAACGCCAGCTTCTTCTGCAAGCTCGTCGATGCACTCTTGCTGGATCATCGTGCTGTCCATATCCGCCAGCAGCATTTTCTTCCGCCGCCCGGCTGTTTGCTGCACAACCAGGTCGACACCCATGCCCTGAAGATCTGCCCAGACGTCCCACTGATTGTCGGGCACACGATCTATGGTGAATTCTGCAGCCTCATCCGGGGCCAGCCACTGCACATCACCGCCACCCCACGCATTGCGGAGGGATTCGATCAAAGCAGGCGCAAGCGCTGCTGTTGCGGGGGCGCACAAAAGCGTGACAACAAACATGACAATGCTCCATCAGAAAGACTGCGCCAGTCATAAGCCTGCGAGACAGGCAAGGCCAAGCCCCTGTTTCCCTGTCCTCTGCAAAGAAATGACAAGGAGCCACCCTCATCGTTCGCCCAACGGACCGTTTGGTTGAATCCCGATCATATGTTTCCGAAAGGCGTCAAAATGCGTCGCAATTGATTCCAAAATAGCCGCGAAATGGCGATTCATGTGTTGCGACCCCCTCGGAGGAGCAGTACTCCGGTCAGTGGGACACCTCTCCCCAACGAGAGGCGCTTATCTGGAAGGGTAGCAGTAATGGCTATTGAACAACCGGCAACGCGGCCGGCCAATCCGCGTTTTTCTTCTGGCCCCTGTGCCAAACCCCCCGCTTTTGATGTGCAAAAACTCGCAGACGCCCCACTTGGGCGCAGCCACCGTGCTGCTGTCGGCAAAGAAAGGCTCCTGGCCGCCATCGAAGGCACCCGAGAGGTGCTTGGGGTCCCCGCAGACTACAAAATCGGCATTGTGCCCGCCTCCGACACCGGGGCGGTGGAAATGGCGATGTGGAACTTGCTGGGCGCGCGCGGCACGGAAATGCTTGCCTGGGAAAGCTTTGGTGCAGGATGGGTCACGGATGTGGTCAAACAGTTGCGGATCGACGCCGAAGTCAAAACTGCTGATTATGGCGCCTTGATCGATCTTGCGGCTGTCGATTTCGCAAAAGATATCGTTTTCACGTGGAACGGCACAACATCGGGCGTGCGCGTACCGAATGGAGACTGGATTCCTGCCGACCGCGAAGGTTTGACAATCTGCGATGCCACCTCTGCAGCCTTTGCGCAGGACCTGCCCTGGGACAAACTGGATGTGACGACATTCTCCTGGCAAAAGGTGCTGGGGGGTGAAGCGGCCCATGGCATGATCATCCTCTCCCCCCGAGCGGTGGCGCGCTTGGAAAGCTACACACCACCCTGGCCACTGCCCAAAATCTTCCGTCTCACCAAAGGCGGCAAATTGATCGATGGCATTTTCAAAGGCGCCACCATCAACACCCCCTCCATGCTGGCTGTCGAAGACTACCTTCTGGCGCTGGACTGGGCGCGGTCCGTTGGTGGGCTTCAGGGCTTGATGAAGCGGGCCAATGCCAACGCCCAAGCGATTTTTGATTTCTGCGCCAAACACGACTGGATCGACAATCTCGCCGAAGATCCGGCAACACGATCCAACACAGGCGTTTGCCTCCGGTTTACCGATGACCGGATCAAGGATGGCGCGGCCTTTGCAAAAGCTGTGGCCAAGCGGCTGGAAACGGAAAATGTAGCCCTCGACGTGGGTGCCTACCGGGATGCACCAGCCGGCCTGCGGATCTGGTGCGGCGGCACCGTGGAAACCGCCGATATCAAAGCAATGCTGCCCTGGCTCGAATGGGCCTATGAGACCGAATTGCTCTCCCAAGGCTGACCAACAGAACAACGTGGCTCCGGCATGACCCGCCGGAGCACAGTTCCCCATTTTCTGCCCAATGTGGCACCCGAACAAAAGGACCAATACAATGGCTCCCAAAGTACTCGTCTCTGACAAACTGTCCGAAACCGCCGTCCAGATTTTCCGTGACCGCGGCATTGATGTCGATTTCCTGCCCGACGTCGGCAAGGACAAAGACAAACTGGCCTCCATCATCGGCCAATACGATGGCCTCGCCATCCGGTCCGCCACCAAAGTCACCGAGAAAATCCTGGAGGCCGCCCCCAACCTGAAGGTCGTTGGGCGCGCCGGGATCGGCACTGACAATGTCGACAAAGATGCTGCATCCAAGCGCGGTGTCATCGTCATGAACACGCCTTTTGGCAATATGATCACCACAGCGGAACATGCCATTGCGATGATGTTTGCAGTGGCCCGCCAATTGCCCGAGGCCTCTGCATCGACCCATGCTGGCAAATGGGAAAAGTCAAAATTCATGGGTGTTGAGCTGACCAATAAAACGCTCGGCGTGATCGGCGCGGGCAACATCGGGGGCATCGTCTGTGATCGCGCCCGGGGGCTGAAGATGAAAGTGGTCGCATATGATCCGTTTCTCAGCGCCGAAAAAGCCGCAAAGATGGGTGTTGAAAAGCTGGAGCTGGACGAACTGCTGGCCCGCGCGGATTTCATCACCCTGCATGTCCCGCTGACCGATCAAACCCGCAACATCCTGTCGAAGGAAAATCTGGCCAAGACCAAAAAAGGCGTAAGGATCATCAACTGCGCGCGGGGTGGCCTGGTCGACGAAGCTGCACTCGCGGAACTGCTGACCTCCGGCCATATCGCTGGCGCGGCCTTTGATGTGTTCTCCGTCGAACCGGCCAAGGAAAACCCGCTGTTCGGTCTGCCCAATGTGGTCTGCACGCCGCACCTTGGCGCCGCCACAACCGAAGCCCAGGAAAACGTGGCGCTTCAGGTGGCGGAACAGATGTCCAATTATCTGCTGGATGGGGCCGTCGAAAATGCCCTGAACATGCCATCCGTCACCGCCGAAGAGGCCAAGGTCATGGGACCCTGGATCAAACTCGCAGATCACCTTGGTTCCTTTGCAGGGCAGATGTCGGATGAACCCGTGCTGGCAATCAACGTCCTATACGACGGTGTGGTTGCCGATATGAACCTGGAGGCGCTGAACTGCGCCGTGATCGCGGGCATCCTGAAAAGCGTGAACCCGGATGTGAACATGGTCTCCGCACCTGTGGTGGCCAAAGAACGTGGGATCAAGATTTCGACGACCAATCAGGACAAATCCGGCACCTTTGACGGCTACGTCAAAGTTACTGTGGTCACAGCAAAACGCGAACGCTCCGTGGCTGGTACCGTGTTCTCCGATGGCAAACCCCGCTTTATCCAGATCAAGGGGATCAACATCGATGCCGAGGTCGGCGCGCATATGCTCTACACAACCAACGAAGATGTCCCCGGCATTATCGGGGCCTTGGGCCGGACCATGGGGGACAACGCTGTCAACATTGCGAACTTCACCCTGGGGCGGTCAGACGCCGGAGGTGAAGCCATCGCCCTGCTCTATGTGGATGAGCCTGTCCCAGCAGAAGCACGGGCCAAGCTCGCGGAAACTGGTCTGTTCACCCAGATCAAGCCTCTGGTGTTTGATGTCATCTAATCCGAGCTAAAAGTCCCATTTCAACAGCTGCGCCGCCCCTCTATAACGGGCGGCGCAGCCCGTTTAGGCTCACACAAACGGCACAGGAGTCTTGTATGACCGCTCCGATTTACGCCATCGGTGACATTCATGGCCAACTCGCTCAGCTGGAGCGCGCACTTGAACTGATCCACGCAGATGGCGGGCCCAGCCCCACCGTTGTATTTCTGGGCGACTACATCGATCGCGGCGCAGACAGCCGGGCGGTGATTGATCGCATCCTGAACGCAAAAGATGCAGGACAGAACTGGATCACCCTGCTTGGCAACCATGACCGGATGTTTGCCTGGTTCCTCGAAGACACTCCACGCCATGATCCGCATCTTCTGGTCGGCTATCACTGGTTGCATGACCGTCTGGGCGGCCGGGAAACCCTGGAAAGCTATGGGGTCACGTTCGATGATCGCACCCGGCTAGAGGATCTCCATGCAGAGACCAAGGCTGTTGTTCCAGACAGCCACATCAGATTTCTGAACGGCCTTCTGCCAATGCATCAGACAACGGATCTTGCGTTTGTCCACGCCGGGATCAAACCAGGCATACCGCTTGATCAACAAACCGAACAGGATCTGATCTGGATCCGCAAACCGTTTCACGATCACGCTGGCAATCATCCAAAACTGATTGTCCATGGCCACACACCGGTCGATGCGGCAACGCATTACGGCAACCGGGTCAATCTCGACACTGGCGCAGGCTACGGCAAACCACTGGCCGTCGCCGTCTTCGAAGGCCGCGATTGCTGGCTATTGACCCCAGAAGGGCGCCAGCCGCTCACCCCATGATGCTGTGTCCTGCGTGATCCCCTTCCCTTTGCCAAAAATATCCTGGGGGTGAGGGCCGCAGGCCCGAGGGGGCAAAGCCCCCCCACTCGTTCCTCAGGTCCAGTCCAACACGACCTTGCCGCTGGCACCTGATTTCATCGCAGCAAAGCCTTTGGCAAAATCATCCACATCAAAGCGATGGGTGATCACGCGGCTGATATCCAACCCGTTCTGCAACATCGCGATCATCTTATACCAGGTCTCAAACATCTCTCGACCGTAGACGCCTTTGATCGTGATGGCTTTGAACACGATCCGGGACCAATCGACAGGCGATTGACCTGGTGGAATGCCAAGCAGGGCGATTTTGCCCCCCATCACCAATGCATCCACCATCTGATCCAACGCCGCCTGGTTTCCCGACATTTCCAGCCCGACATCAAACCCCTGCTTCAACCCCAACGCCTGCACCACATCCGGCAGGGCCTCCTCGTTCACATTCACGGTCCGTACCGACGGGACCACATGTTCGGCCAAGGCCAAACGGTCCGGATTGATATCCGTGATGACCACATGGCGCGCGCCGGCATGTTTCGCCACAGCTGCGGCCATGATGCCTATTGGGCCGGCCCCTGTGATCAAAACATCCTCTCCCAGCAGATCAAAACTCAGCGCCGTGTGCACCGCATTGCCCAGTGGATCCAGGATCGCGCCGATCTCGTCCGGGATCTCATCCGGAAGTGGCACCACGTTGAAGGCTGGTAATTTTAGATATTGTGCAAATGCGCCTTGCTCATTCACACCGATGCCCCGCGTACCCGGATCGAGGTGAAATTTACCTGCGCGGGATTGACGAGAATCGGTTTGGATCAAATGGCCTTCGCCCGAACACCGCTGGCCCACCTTCAGGTCGCTGACCCTGCGGCCCAACTCAACGATTTCACCTGCAAATTCATGGCCAGTGATCATCGGCAAGGGCACCGTGTGGGCCGCCCACTCATCCCAATTCCAGATGTGAATATCCGTGCCGCAGATCCCGGTTTTGGTGACTTTGATCAGAACTTCATCCGGTCCTATCTCCGGAACCGGAGCTTGAACCTGCCAAAGACCTTCACGCGGATAGCTCTTTTCCAGCGCCTTCATAGTATTGGGTAAGGTCATGACAGAACCCCCAACTCACGGCCGACCTTACCAAAGGCCGCCAGCGCCCGGTCCAGCTCAGCGCGGGTCAGCGCCGCGTTCATTTGGGTGCGAATGCGGGCCTGACCTCGTGGCACCACCGGAAAGAAGAAACCAGCGACATAAACGCCTTCGTCAAACAGTGCCGCTGCCATATCCTGTGCCAACTGGGCATCCCCCAGCATGACAGGAACAATCGGATGCTCGCCTTCCAAAAGATCAAAGCCGAGCTGCTGCAATCCTGCCCGCCAGTATCTGGTGTTTTCAAACAGCTGGGCCCGCAATGCGCCGCCCTCTTCGACCAACCGGATCGCCTCCAGACCGGCGGCGACAATTGATGGCGGCAGCGAATTGGAAAACAGATAGGGCCGCGCCCGCTGCCGCAGGAGATCAATCACTGGCTGCGGCCCTGCAATGTAGCCGCCAATACCGCCCCCAAGCGCCTTGCCCAGCGTGCCGGTGACAATATCAACTTTGACCCCAAAATGCTCTGCCGTGCCTGCGCCAGTGGCTCCCATAAACCCGGTGGCATGACAGTCATCCACCATCACGACGGCATCATATTTGTCAGCCAGCCTGCGGATTTCCGGCAGATTGGCCAGATACCCATCCATCGAAAACACGCCATCGGTTGCGATCAGGATATGGCGGGCCCCATCTTGTCGGGCCTGAACCAACCAGGCCTCTAGATCCGCCATATCATTGTTGAGGTAGCGATAGCGTTTGGCCTTACACAACCGAATGCCATCAATGATCGAGGCATGGTTCAGACTGTCAGATATGATGGCATCCTCAGGCCCGAACAACGGTTCGAACAATCCGCCATTTGCGTCGAAACAGGCCGCAAACAGGATCGCATCATCCTGGCCAAGGAAAGATGCCAGGCGCTGTTCCAGCGTACGATGAATATCCTGGGTGCCGCAGATAAAGCGGACAGAGGCCATGCCGAAGCCTTTGTCATCCATGATTGATCGCGCTGCACGCACCAGATCCGGGTGATCTGCCAAACCGAGATAATTGTTGGCACACAGGTTGATCACCTCCGCGTCGCCAACGGTGATGGCACCCGCCTGAGGCGAGGTGATCATTCGTTCCCGCTTGTAGAGACCATCGGCTTTGATCTCTTCCAGTGTGTTTGAGATGTCAGTCAGAAAATCAGTGGACATGCGGAAACTCCTTCTCTCTCGAGAAGAAGTTCTAACATGGCGGATGAAATTCCGAAATAGGGGAATTTCATCTTAGCGGAAATAAATCCGTGAAACTGGATATAGCGATCCGAGAAAACGATCAGGCGTTTTTGACAATCAGAAAAATACGCGCGCTCCCGTGAACGGAGTTGATGGTATGTGGCACATCGGCGGCGTAGCGTGCGGTATCCCCGATGTGCAGCCGTTCGCTTGCCGTACCCGAGGTCACATCGACCGTGCCATCCAGAACGGTCAGATGCTCGACGGTACCGCGACCGTGAGGCTGGCTGTTCAATGTGCCCCCGTCCGAGAAGCTGATATCATAGACCTCGTGTCCGCCCGCATCTTCTGGCGGAGACAAAATACGGATCAGGCAGCCTTCGCCCATATTTTCAATCGATGGCACATCCGCGGTGTGCAGCACATCAATCCGGCTCTGCGTGTCCGAACGCTCCAGAAGCCCTGCAAAATCCACCTGCAACGCGCGGGTCAAATTCCACAGCGTGGCAATGGTCGGAGAGCTTTCCCCGCGCTCAATTTGGCTCACCATGGAGCGGCTCACCCCTGAGAGATTGGCAACTGCCTCAAGGCTCAGACCCTGGGACCGCCGCGCCTCTTTCAGGCGCGCAGGCAAGAGGGTCAGGATATCGTCTGCATGTTCCGTCATGACGGAATCACTGCGCTGAACTGCAGCATTTGTCAAATCTTTGGGCGTGGATCTTTTGCACGCTCTGACGGGACGTTTCGGGGGACAGACCACGGCGCAGCTGCATAAAGTGGCGCAAACCGGATAAGGAGAAAGAAAATGACCGATATCGTGATCCTCGATGGTGCGCGCACGGCCATCGGCACCTTTGGTGGCGCATTGGCCGCAACAAGCCCGATAGATCTTGCAACCGTCGCCTCCAAAGCCGCGATGGAGCGCGCAGGCGTGGATCCCCAGCAGATCGGCAACGTTGTCTTTGGCCATGTGATCAACACAGAGCCCCGCGACATGTATCTAAGCCGCGTGGCGGCCATGCAGGCCGGGATCCCCAATGGAACGCCCGCGATGAATGTGAACCGCCTCTGTGGATCCGGCGCCCAGGCCATTGTTTCTGGCATCCAGTCGCTCATGCTTGGGGATGCTGAATTTGCGCTGACAGGTGGCGCAGAAAACATGTCGCGCAGCCCTTTCATCGTACCAAGCGCCCGTTGGGGCCAGAAAATGGGCGACGCGCGGGCGCTGGATATGATGCTAGGCGCGTTGAACTGCCCCTTTGGCACCGGCCATATGGGGGTCACGGCGGAAAATGTTGCCGATGCACATGACATCACCCGCGATCAAATGGACGACTTTGCGCTGACCAGCCAAACACGTGCTGCTGCAGCCATCGAAGCCGGACATTTCGCCAGCCAGATCACACCTATCGAGATCAAGGTGAAACGCGACCTGGTGCCGTTTGAGGTCGATGAACATCCCAAAGCCACCTCACTTGAAGCGCTCGCAGGATTGAAGGCGGTGTTCAAAAAAGACGGCAGAGTGACGGCCGGCAACGCCAGCGGGATCAACGATGGGGCCGCGGCATTGGTTTTGGCAACAGCCGACGCAGCCGAGAAAGCAGGGCTGACACTCAAAGCCCGGATATTGGGGTATGCCCATGCCGGTGTGCGCCCGGAATTCATGGGGATCGGTCCGGTTCCTGCTGTTCAAAACCTGCTGGCGAAGACCGGTTTGTCCGTCGCTGATTTCGATGTGATCGAATCAAACGAGGCATTTGCGGCACAGGCATTGGCAGTGAACAAAGAGCTGGGTCTTGACCCCGCCAAGGTAAACCCGAACGGAGGCGCGATTGCTCTGGGTCATCCGGTTGGCGCAACAGGCGCGATCATAACGCTCAAGACGCTGTATGAACTGGAACGGATTGGTGGCTCCAAGGGGCTTATCACCATGTGTATCGGTGGCGGGCAAGGCATCGCTTTGGCGATCGAACGTCTCTGACAGCGCAAAGCGAGACCGCTACGGTCAGACACATCTGGCCGTGGCGAACAACAAGGCCCTCTGAAATCCCAACAAAAAAGGCCCCGGAATGATCCGGGGCCTTACTTTTTCAGAATGCTGGAGATCCGCTCAGGCTTCAGCTAGGGCTCATACCCCGCAGCCGTTCTGACCGGCGGCGCAGCAATTCGACCACAGTCAGCAACGCAATCGAGATCGCAACAAGCAGGGTCGCCACGGCCAGAATGGTTGGCGAAATCTGCTCACGCAGGCCGATGAACATCTGCCATGGCAGAGTTTTCTGCCCCGCAGACCCCACGAACAACACCACAACCACTTCGTCGAAGGAGGTGATGAAGGCAAACAGGCCACCGGAAATCACCCCTGGCAGGATCAATGGCATCTGCACCCGGAAGAAGGTTGTGACAGGGTTTGCACCCATGTTCGCAGCCGCCCGCGTCAAAGAGCGGTCAAACCCAACCAGCGTCGCTGTCACCGTGATGATGACAAACGGGATGCCCAAGGCGGCATGTGCCAGAACCACACCAAGATAGCTGCCTTGCAGGCCGATCTTGCTGTAGAAAAAGTACATACCAGCCGCCGAAATGATCAGTGGAACAATCATTGGCGAAATCAGGATCGCCATGATGGCCCGCCGGAACGGCACATGCTGCTGGCTCAGACCAATTGCAGCCAAAGTACCAAAGCCTACCGACAACAGGGTTGCTACTGGTGCGATCTGCAAGGAATTCCACATAGCGCTCTGCCAGGAATCGTTGCTGAAGAAGTCGCGATAGTGTTTCAGCGAAAAACCTTCAGGGTCCAACCGCAGCATTTCAGGCGTAAAGGTGAAGAAATCCTGCGCGTTGAAGCTCAGCGGAATGATCACGATGATCGGAGCGATCAAGAAAAAGAAGATCAGGCCGCAGATCACTCGGAAGGAGTAGAACCAAACGCGTTGGCCGGTGGTTGCATAAGGAGGAAGTGCACTCATGTCCGTTATCCCAGCTTAACGTTATCGATGCCGACAATCTTGTCGTAGACCCAGTACAGCAGCAGCACGACTGCCAAGAGAATGGCCCCGAGTGCCGCACCCAATCCCCAGTTGCCCGAGGTCGAGATGTGATAGGCGATCAGATTGGAGATGAACGTACCTTTGGTGCCGCCAACCAGTGCAGGCGTGATGTAGTAGCCCACCGCCAGGATGAACACGAGAATGGAGCCCGCGCCAATACCAGGCACTGTTTGTGGGAAATACACTCTCCAGAATGCGGTCCAGTTGGTCGCACCAAGAGATTTTGCAGCCCGCAGATAGGATGGATTGATGGTCTGCATGACCGAATACATCGGCAGGATCATGAACGGCAGCAGAATATGCGTCATCGCGATAATCGTGCCCAGTTCGTTGTTGATCAGCACAAGTCGATTGGCATCATCAACAACCCCCAACCAGACCAGCGTATCATTGATCACCCCTTGCTGTTGCAAAAGGATTTTCCACGCCGAGGTTCGCACCAGGAGCGATGTCCAGAAAGGCAGTAGAACCAGGATGAGCAAGAGGTTCGCCTTGCTGGTCGGCAAATTCGCCAGCAACCATGCAACCGGATAGCCCAGCATGATACAGCTGAAGGTGATGATCAGCGACATGCGCATGGTTCGGATCAGCATCGTATTGTAGATGCGTTCATCCTCTGGGCGCACCTCAACCCCCTCGGATCCCAGTTTGAGATCCACAGCGTTCAGGAAATACCCCATCGTATGCGCGGAGGAATAGGTCGCAACCGTGCGCCAGAGTTCCAGATCAGCCCAACCATCGTTCAGCTCGATCAGGCGTTCCTTGTAAGGGCCCTCATCGGTCACATTCCATTTCTTGACCTTGCGGCCAGATTTACGGAACACCGACGCCATGCCAGGGTTTTCGTAGTTCAAACGTTTCGCCACGCGGGTGTGCGTCTTGGCCTCTGCGGCATCTTTGAGGTCTGCCGCAAGCGCCGCATAAACGGCCTCACCCGGCAATTCATCAGACGCTGGATCCCAGGCAGAGATCGCAACAACGGTGCGTGGAAGTGTATTCTGCACGATGCGGTTATCGACAGAGCGATACAGCATGTCGCCAATCGGCAGAATAAATGTCACTAGGATAAAGAGTAGCAGAGGCGCAATGAGCATCAGAGCCCTGATCTTCTGCATCCGGAGCGCTCGGGCCAGGCTTCGCTTCAATGGCGTGCCATCGGCGGCTAGCATCGGTCCGGTCTGGGTGATATCGCTCATGTCAGGAGCCCCCGTCGGAATATTTTTGTTGGTGGAGAGAGGGCCGCAGCTTGCGCTTGGCAGCCCTCTCCCGTCCGTCGATCTGTCAGATCAAAGACAGATTATTTGGCCAGCCATGCCTGGAATTTCGCATCCAGATCATCGCGGTTGTCTGCCCACCATTCGTAGTCGTAGACGTGTACGTTGCCAGCGTTTGCTGGGTCGGTTGGCATATGTGGCGCCATGTCGATGCCCAGAATGGCGTGCTGACCAACCAGCGGTGCGGAGGACGCACGAGCCGGCCCGTAGGAGATGAACTTCGCCTGATCCGCCAGACGCTGGGTGTCGGTTGCGAACTTCAGGAAGTCCATGACACGCGCTTTGCGGTCTTCCGGCAGATCAGCGGGAACAACCCAACCGTCGAGGTCGAAGGACTGCATGTCCCAAAGCATGTCGATGGGCTGGTTCTGCTCTGCAATTGCAGAGAACAGACGACCGTTGAAGGTGGAACCCATCACAACTTCGCCGTCAGCCAACAGCTGTGGAGTTTCTGCGCCCGCGGTCCACCAGACCACCTGGTCTTTGATGGAGTCCAGTTTGGCCAGTGCGCGGTCTACGCCTTCGTCGGTGCCGAGGACGTCATAGATCTCGTCTTTGGCCACGCCATCGCAGTACAGCGCCCATTCCATGTTGTCGATCGGACGCTTCTGCAGCGCGCGCTTACCTGGGTATGCAGCCAGATCGAACACGTCGCAGATCGAGCTTGGCGCGGTGTCGCCAACCAGATCCATGCGATAGCCGAATGTGGTCGAATACACGATCTGCGGCACGAAGCAGTCGCTGACCAGCAGGTCACCGAAGTCGTCGCTTGCGGAGGTGCCATCGGGTGCAGCCGCCAGAACAGCGTCATGGTCGATTTCTGCGATCAGACCTTCGTCACACATGCGCATCGCGTCGGAGGCAACGGCGTCAACCAGATCCCAGGTGACGTTGCCCGCTTCGGTCATCGCACGCATTTTGGCGGTCGCTTCAGCGGAGCTTTCGTCCCAGATCACTTTCAGATCAGGGTGCATTTCCAGGTAGGGCTCAACATAGGCCTTCAGCTGGCTCTCTTGATACGCACCACCCCAGGACACGATTGTCATTTCATTTGCCATATCGGAAGCCATCGCCATCGGCGCACAAAGCGCTGTGGTCGCTGCCAGGGCAGTCATTTTGGTGAGTTTCATCGACACTCTACTCCTTGTTGCGTTTGTCGTTCTAAAGTCATTGTCCATCAGTCATTTCGTGCCGATGGTTGAGCTGCGGCTGGCCGAGAGCGTGAGCTCTCAGGCATCCAGCGCCCGGCAGTCTTCGGGCAACCAGCCGATTTCAATCTGCTGGCCCGGCTGCAGGCGGGTCTGATCGGGGGCGTTACGGGTCTTGATGATGAACTCATCGTTGCCCGCAACACGCAGACGTGTCCGGAAGATATCGCCCATGTAGATGAACTCCAGCACCTCTGCTTTCAGAGTGTGGGCGCCCTCTCTCATCCGATCTTTGTTGTATTCGACACGCTCAGGGCGGATCGAAACGCGGGTGCGCTCTCCGGGCTTGGAGACGTTGATCGGCTTACAATCAATCAACTCACCATCGTCGAGCTGAACCAGTGCAATGCCGTTGTTGATTTCCTTGACCACCCCTTCGAGGGTGTTGTTCTCGCCGATGAACTGCGCCACGAAACTGTTGGTTGGCTCTTCATACAGCTGGTCTGGCGGCGCCAGTTGCTGGATTCGCCCATCATCAAACACGGCAACACGGTCCGACATGGTGAGCGCTTCGGTCTGATCGTGGGTCACATAAACAGTGGTAATTCCCAGCTGGTGCGCAAGATGCGTGATCTCAAACTGCATTTTTTCCCGCAGCTGCTTGTCCAACGCGCCCAGCGGTTCGTCCATCAAAACCAGCTCGGGTTCAAAGACCAGCGCACGGGCCAGCGCCACACGCTGCTGCTGTCCACCGGACAACTGTGCAGGACGACGACCGCCAAAGGCCCCCATTTCAACCATGTCCAACGCGCGCTTGACCTTTTCTTCGCGCTCGGACTTGCCCAGTTTGCGGACTTCCAGCGGGAAGCTGAGGTTTTCAGCAATGGTCATGTGCGGGAACAGCGCATAGTTCTGGAACACCATGCCGATGCCACGTTTGTGCGGCGGAATGTTGTTGATTGAAACACCACCCAGACGGATATCGCCATGTGTCGCTGTTTCAAAACCCGCCAGCATCATCAGGCAGGTGGTTTTACCCGACCCGGACGGGCCCAACATTGTCAGAAATTCACCCTTAGGCATGGTGAGGTTAAGATCTTTGACGACAAGATTCTCGCCGTCATAGCTCTTTTGTACGCGCTCGAATTCAACGAACGCGCTCGTGTGTGACGCATCAGCCAATGGAGGCTCCCTGATTTGGTTCGGCAGATTGGCTCTGCACTTCTGTCTAGATGTAAACACACCCACCTAGGGATGTGCAACCGGATCATCCAGCACATCTATGAAAATAACCTTAGGGACATGAGATAGCGCAACGGGACGAATTGCGACCTCTCTTCGAAATAAAACGACCTATTTGACGGTCATTTCTCTGATCGAATTCGAATCCCTCATTTGCCGCCTTTCGCTCACCAAACCGTTACCGGAAACAGGAATTTCCAATAAACGACAAAGCCGAGGGCCCGTGGCCCCCGGCTGCAATAGGTGTCAACGTGAAGTCGGTTTATCGCGCTCAATCAGCACGGCCAGCAGCAGCGCGGACCTATGCGCTGTGCAAGAGATCCTTTTGCTGCAGCAGCTCATAGCATTCGTCCAACGATTGGCGCGCCCGCGCGATCAGCGTATCAATCTCGTCCGGCGTAATGATCAATGGCGGAGAGATAATCATCCGATCGCCGACATGCCGCATCACCAGATTGTTGGCAAAACACCGTTCACGGCAAATATAGCCAACCGTTCCGGTTTCGGACGCAAACGCCGCGCGGGTGGCTTTGTTCGGTGTCAGCGCAATAGATCCCATCATGCCAACAATCTTGGCCTCTCCGACCAGCGGATGATCCAGGAGCGACTCCCACTTCTCCTTCAGATAAGGCGCGGCAACCTCGCGAACATGGGTCAAGACACCTTCTTCCTCCAGGATACGCAAATTCTCCAGCGCCACGGCTGCCGCAACGGGATGGCCGGAATAGGTGTAACCATGGTTGAACTCACCGGCGCCGATCACAGCCGCAATCTCATCGCTCACGATGGAGCCGCCAATTGGCGCATATCCCGAAGAGAGGCCTTTTGCGATCGTCATAATGTCGGGACAAATGCCCATGGTTTGGCTGCCAAACCAGTTGCCCGTCCGCCCGAAACCGCAAATCACCTCGTCCGCGATCAGGAGGATGCTGTATTTATCGCAGATCCGCTGAATTTCAGGCCAATAAGTATGAGGTGGCACAATAACGCCGCCTGCGCCCTGGACGGGTTCTGCGATGAAGGCCGCGACCCGGTCTTCACCCAGCTCCAAGATAGCCTCTTCCAACTCTTGCGCCCGAGCCAGTCCAAATGCCTCTTCCGACATGTCACCCGCTTCAGCCCACCAGTTTGGCTGATTGAGGTGGTGAATATCGGGGATCGGCATCCCACCCTGCTCGTGCATCGCGCTCATACCACCAAGACTGCCGCTGCCAACGGATGAGCCGTGATAGGCGTTTTTGCGGCTTATGATGATCGATTTGCTGGGCTGGCCTTTTTCGGCCCAATAATGACGGACAAGCCGGATATTGGTATCATTTGCCTCCGAGCCGGAGCCAGCAAAAAAGACGTGGTTCAGCCCATCGGGTGCAAGTTCCGCAATCTTTGCGGCCAGGGCGATCACTGGGGCATGCGTGGTTTGGAAAAACGTATTGTAGTACGGCAATTCCCGCATCTGCCGCGCTGCCACATCTGCCAGCTCCGCACGGCCGTAGCCGATGTTCACACACCATAGCCCGGCCATCGCATCAAGGATCTGATTGCCTTCGCTATCCGTCAACGTCACCCCATTGGCACGGGTGATGACCCGCGCACCTTTTTCTGCCAGTTCACCATTGGCGGTGAACGGGTGCATGTGATGCGCAGCGTCCAGGGCTTGCAATTCTGCCGTTGGCAGATGGTTCGTGATCGCAGTCATCAGACAGACTCCAAAAAAACAGATGTGACCAAGAATATGATCAAATTAGAGCGTGTCAATCGAATCAGTCGATCTATTCCAAGCCCTGCGCGATCTGATCCATACCTTGTGCAACGTCCCTTTCCATCGCCAAAGCGGCCAGTTCCGGATCCTTGCGGCGCAGCGCTTCCAGGATGTCTTTGTGGCGGTCCGGAAAGCTCTGCGTCCCGAGACGTCCACAGACGACACGAAGCGATGGACCAAACTGTAGCCACAAGCGATCGGCCAGATCGCTCAGGATTGGGGCATTCGCCAGCTCATACAGCCGTGTGTGAAACTGATAGTTCTGCACCAAATACCCAGCCACATCCCCGGAGGAAATTGCCTGGTCCAAGGCAGTATCAATGGCCTCCAATGCCGAAATATCGCTCGGTTGAACTTGCTCAGTAGCCAAACGCGCCAGCTGGCATTCAATTGTTTTTCTTGCGTAAATCAGCTGCACCAGATCGTTCTTGTCCAAGACGGGTACTGAAACGCGGCGGTTGCCCTGAAACATCAGTGCACCATCTGAAATCAACCGACGAATGGCCTCTCGGACCGGTGTCATTCCTGCGCCCAGCGCCTCCACTAGACCCTGGATGGTGACCGCTTGCCCGGGGGCAAGCTCCCCGAAGAGAATCTGGCCCCTTATGGTCTGATAGACCGTTTCATGTGCCGGTGGTTTCGCAGCGGGTGTGGCCACATTTGATGCATCTGACTGGCTTGAATTCACCTTGGGGTTTCCTCCTAATTTTTGGGCAGCTTGCACCAAGTTTTTCCAGGTGAAAACATAAACAGTGTTGCCCAAAGAGGCAAAAATTGATCAAATCTCACCAGCCGGTCGGTGAAACCGGCACGCACAGGGAGACATTCATGACACTCAAGACGATGACATTGACCGCCATCGTGGCGCTCAGCAGTGCGGCCGCTGTCGCCGAAGAAGTTCGGGTTTATAACTGGTCCGATTACATCGATGAAGAGCTTTTGGCCAAATTCGAAGCTGAAACCGGCATTGACCTGATTTACGATGTGTTCGACAGCAACGAGTTGCTGGAAACCAAGATGCTGGCCGGCGGTTCGGGCTATGATGTTGTGGTGCCAACGGGATCTTTCATGGCTCGGCAGATCCAGGCCGGTGCCTTCCAGAAGCTGGACCAGAGCAAGCTGACCAACTCTGGCAATATGTGGGACGCCATCGAACAGCGCACCGCGCTATATGATCCCGGCAACGAATATTCGGTCAACTACATGTGGGGCACCACCGGGATCGGTGTGAACGTCGCCAAGGTCAAAGAGATCTTGGGCGAAGATGCGCCAATCGACTCGTTGGATCTGGTGTTTAATCCAGCAAATATGGAAAAACTGGCCTCATGTGGCGTGCATTTCCTGGACGCACCGGATGAAATGATCCCGGCTGCCCTGAAGTACATCAATGAAGATCCAAACAGCATGGACGCTGATGTTGTCGCCAAAGCAGAACCTGTTTTGATGGGCATCCGCCCCTACGTCACCAAATTCCACAGCTCCGAATATATCAATGCTCTGGCGAATGGCGATATCTGCGTGGCGTTTGGCTGGTCTGGCGACATTTTGCAGGCCCGCGACCGCGCGGCAGAGGCTGAGAACGGTGTCGAAATCGAATACAACGCGCCAAAAGAAGGGGCGTTGATGTGGTTTGACCAGATGGCGATCCCGGTCGATGCGCCCAACCCAGAAGGCGCTCATAAGTTCTTGAACTTCATCATGGACGCCCAGAACATGGCTGCGGCTTCAAACTATGTGTACTACGCCAACGGCAACAAGGCGTCGCAAGAGTTCCTTGAAGAAGACGTTATCGGCGATCCAGCGATCTACCCCAGCGCTGAAACTGTAGAAAACCTCTACATCAAAGAAGGTTACCCGCCGAAAGTTCAGCGCAAGGCAACGCGCATGTGGACCAAAGTCAAATCCGGCACATAACTGTTTGCCCGTATCGACCAGAGCCGCTGTTATTCAGCGGCTCTTCCAACAAATAACATGCGTGCCGCAGCAGACATGTCTGTTCCAGCATGAAAATCTGTGACTGTCGGGGAGGCCAACATGACCGTGCCTGTTTTTGAACCCTGGAATGATCCAGAAGCAAAGCCGCTGATCCAATTCCAGAATGTAACCAAACGGTTTGGCGTCTTCACTGCAATTGATGACCTATCTCTCGACATCTACGAACGGGAGTTTTTCGCGCTGCTTGGGCCCTCTGGCTGTGGCAAGACCACAATGATGAGGATGCTGGCAGGGTTTGAAACCCCAACCGAAGGAAAGATCTACCTATCCAGCCAAGACATCGCACCAGTCCCGCCCAACAAACGGCTGGTGAACATGATGTTTCAATCCTACGCGCTTTTTCCTCATCTAAGCGTTTGGGAAAACATTGCCTTTGGTCTCAAGCGGGAAAATCGGCCGAAGCATGATATTGCGGAGCGGGTGGACGAAATGCTGCGTCTAACCCGACTGGAGAAATTTGCACGACGCAAGCCGCATCAAATCTCCGGCGGGCAACGACAGCGCGTCGCACTGGCCCGATCGCTTGCCAAGGCACCAAAACTTTTGCTGCTGGATGAACCTCTCGGAGCGCTGGACAAGAAACTGCGCCAAGACACGCAATTCGAGCTGATGGACATTCAGGAAAAAACCGGCACCACTTTTGTGATTGTGACCCACGATCAGGAAGAGGCGATGACAGTGGCATCCCGCGTGGCGGTCATGGACAATGGCAAACTGGTTCAGGTTGCGACACCGGACCGGATCTATGAAAATCCAAACTCTCTTTATGTGGCCGACTTTATTGGTGATGTGAACATCATTGACGGCACGGCTTCCCCGTCGGGTCAGGATCAATACTCTCTGGCCTGGAAAGATGGGTTGGCACCGCTGAATGTGTCCAGCACTCAGTCTTTTTCAGAAGGACAATCCTGCCATCTGGCCATTCGCCCGGAAAAAGTAACCATCTCAGCCGAAGAGCCCACTGGCGCAGACAACGCCGTGCCGGGGCGGGTCTTGGACATCGCTTATCTTGGCAACATATCGACATATCACGTGGAGCTGCCCTCCGGCGCCGTCATCAAGGCCCAGACAGCCAACACCCGCCGCATCGCCCGTCGCGCATTCACTTGGGAAGACCCGGTCTGGCTGTCCTGGACAGCAACGGCTGGCGTTCTGCTGGCTGACTGATGCGCCGCGTTGTCCTGATCGCTATCCCCTATCTGTGGCTGCTTGCACTGTTCCTGGTGCCATTTGCCATCGTCCTGAAAATCGCACTGTCAGATGCCGCAATTGCGCGCCCGCCGTATATACCCCAATTCGACTGGGCCAGCGGGATCTGGGCCTTTCTGGCACAGCTGGATTTTGAAAACTTCGTTTGGTTGACCGAAGATGATCTGTACTGGAAGGCCTATCTGAGCTCGCTCAAGATTGCTGCAGTATCCACAGCATTTACGCTTTTGCTGGGTTATCCGATGGCCTACGGCCTGGCGCGCGCTCCGGAAGAGTGGCGTCCAACCCTGATCATGCTCGTTATCTTGCCATTCTGGACATCTTTTCTGATCCGGGTGTACGCGTGGATGGGCATCCTCTCCAACGAAGGATTGTTGAACCAATTCCTGATGACATTGGGTCTGATCGACAGCCCGTTCGTTATCCTGAACACCAATACAGCGGTCTATATCGGCATCGTTTACACCTATCTGCCATTCATGATCCTGCCAATTTATGCGGCGCTCGAACGGTTGGATGGCGCCCTGATCGAGGCTGCGGAAGATCTCGGCTGTTCACGGCTACAGGCATTTTGGCTGGTAACAATTCCATTGTCTCGCGCCGGGATCATCGCAGGGTGCTTCCTGGTCTTTATCCCAACCCTTGGTGAATTTGTGATCCCATCGCTATTGGGCGGATCTGATACGCTGATGATCGGCAAAGTCCTGTGGGAGGAGTTCTTCTCCAATCGTGACTGGCCGGTGGCATCAGCAGTTGCCGTGGTTTTGCTGCTGATCCTGATCGTTCCCATTGTGCTGTTCCAGCGCAATCAGCAGAAACAGCAGGAGGCAGAGCAATGACCAGACTGAGCTGGTTCAACACAGTTTCCCTGACGCTTGGTTTTGCCTTCTTGTACATACCGATGATCATCCTGGTCATCTACAGCTTCAACGAAAGCAAACTGGTGACCGTTTGGGGTGGGTTTTCGACCAAATGGTACGGAGAGCTGATCCATAACGAAGCCTTCCTGAAAGCGGCCTGGGTTACTTTGAAGGTTGCTGCGATCTCCTCCACAATCGCGACGGTGATCGGCACCATGGCCGCCTATGTCATGGTACGGGGGGGACGTTTCCTGGGGCGCACGCTGTTTTCTGGGATGATCTATGCACCGCTCGTGATGCCAGAGGTAATCACTGGCCTATCCCTTTTGCTGTTGTTCATCGGCATCGGGCTGGATCGCGGTGTGTTGACCATCGTGCTGGCCCACACAACCTTTGCCATGTGCTACGTGTCGGTTGTCGTATCTTCCCGGCTGGTCACCTTTGACCGCTCTCTGGAAGAAGCAGCGCTTGATCTAGGGTGTTCACAGACAGATGCCTTTCGGTTGGTGACGCTGCCCATCATTGCGCCAGCGGTCATTTCCGGTTGGCTCTTGGCGTTTACCCTATCGCTGGATGACCTGGTGCTCGCGTCCTTCACTGCTGGACCATCAGCAACCACGCTGCCGATCAAGATATTCTCGGCTGTGCGACTTGGGGTGGATCCGCAGATCAATGCGCTGTCCACCATCATGATCGCGATTGTCACGATTGGCGTTATCACCGCCTCTTTGATCACCAAACGGCAAATGGTGCGCCAGCGTCAGGACGAACAAAACGCCGAACGCCTGTAGGCGACGAAAAGCCACGGGAAACCACCGGTGACAGCCGTCATCGGCGCTGCAAGCCGATGTCTCAGGCCGGCTGTGTCCCTTGGGGTTGGTCCCAATCAATCGGACAAATCAGGCCCAGCTGTTCGAGCTGCTCTGGCCCGGTGTACTGCACTGCACCCGCATGCCAAAGATCCGGATCCACACTGATGTGATCATAGTAGTCGGCAAATTGATCCGGGTCGTGAAAATGCTGGCGCCGCTGTTTTTCCACGCGCGACGCTGCAACCACCTGAGGTAGAAATTTACTGTGCAGCAAGGCACCAGACGGCAAGCTGCCTCCAGGACCATCGTACAAGGCATTCAATCGCCGTGGCAGAGCCGCATGGGTCGAATTGGTATAGGCAAAGCGCCGGTTCCAGCGCACCAGCGGGAGTTTGTTCAGCGTCGGGGAACGATGCGGTTGATCAGCAAAGAAGACCCGCTCGCGCAAACCGCCCTGTACCCAAAGGTTACCACGTGGCCGTTGGCGTACCGCGCGAAACGGTCCTGGGTCAAACCACGGCAACAGCTTTCGTGGGTCCATATCTGCGTCACCGTTGGTGTCCGACAAGCGCCCTTTCGGAAACAGATCCAGCATCAACGCCCCAAACCCGGAAACACCACGACGCTGCAAATGATCCGTCAAACCGCGCAGCCCATGGGACTGATCCCCTCCAAAGACCAGCAATTCATCAGCATCAACGGTGAGACACCAGCGATTGTGACCGTAGCGAATTTGCAGCCATGTCAGCCAATCGAGCCCAAAGCGCGCCGCTCGATAACTGGCAGTGCAGGACCAAAGCGAAACATCTGGCTGATCAGCCAGATACGCCAGGGTCCCGTCGTCGCTCCCGTTGTCGACCATCAGAAAATGGCCAACGCCCAGCGCGCGATAGAACGAGAGAAAAAACCGAAGTCTCGCGATTTCGTTGCGCAGAACAGTGAAGGCGAGAATAGGATCTGGCCCAGCGCTGCTGGTGCGATCCGCAATCAGCCGCAGCTGCCTGCGGGCCCGAAACGCCCGCCACAGCAGCTGTCGCCGCTTCCAACGCAATCGATAAGCCGCCGCCAAGGATATTGGCGGCAGCTCTGCCACCTTGGACCACGTGGCGGGATTTACGACCACACTACCGCTCGTATGCGCCGACCTTGTGCCAGCGCCACGCATCCGCGATCATAGTTTCAAGATTGGAGCGAGTGGCCTCCCAGCCCAGTACCGTGGCTGCCCGCACAGATCCCGACACCAATTTGGTACAATCCCCCGCGCGGCGCGGCCCGGTGACATGCGGAACCGCCCGGCCGGTGACCTCTCCGGCCTTGTCCATGACTTCGCGCACCGAAAATCCAGTCCCGGTTCCGAGGTTGAACACCTCACTGCCTTTGCCATCTGTCAGCCAGCGCAAACCCAACACATGGGCATCGACCAAATCGCAAACATGTACGTAGTCTCTAACGCAGGTACCATCCGCGGTATCATAGTCCGTGCCAAAGATCGTCAACGCATCCCGTTTCCCGTCAATGGCATCCAACACCAAGGGCACAAGATGGGTTTCGGGGTGATGAAATTCACCAACTGCCGCCTCGGGATCTGCGCCTGCAACGTTGAAGTAGCGGAAAATCACGGACCGCAGACCATGCGACGCGCCGAAATCCCGCAGGATATCCTCAACCGCACGCTTGGAGGCACCATAGGCATTCAATGGATGTTGCGGCGTGTTTTCATCGAGCACAACGTTGTCATGCTCACCATAGGTCGCGCAGGTCGAGGAAAACACGAAATCGAGGCATCCAGCGGCAACCGCTGCTTCGATCAGCGTGAGAGACCCGCCAACATTGTTCGCCCAGTAGCGGCCTGGCTCGCTCATCGCTTCGCCGACCTGGCTGAGGGCAGCAAAATGCATGACAGCTGCAGGTTGGTATTGCGCAAAGACCGCATCCAGACGCTCTCTGTCTCGCAGGTCGCCCTGTTCAAACGGGCCGAACTTTACCGCGTCCTGCCAACCAGTTGACAGATTGTCATAGGTCACAGGCGTGTAGCCTGCAGCCTTAAGCGCCTTACAGGCATGCGATCCGATGTAGCCCGCACCACCCGTTACCAAAATATATGTCAAAGCTGTCTCTTCCTGCTCCGGGACCGAACCACGTTGTCCGGCCATTTGGCAGCGACAATAAACAATCGCTGTCCAAAAGTGAAACAGGCCTATTGCGCGGCTTTGGACACCTGCACAATTTCTGTGATGTAGCTCATCAGATCATCACGAAGCTCATCGCGGGCAAGCGCAAAGGCAACTGTTGCCTGCAAGAAACCCGCCTTGGAACCACAGTCAAACCGCTGACCACGGAACCGGTAGCCATACACAGGAACATCTGCAGCGATGTCTTCTGCAATTGCGTCAGTCAGCTGGATTTCCCCGCCAGCACCCTGCTTTTTCTTATTGAGGTTCCGCAAAACTGACGGTGCCAGAATATAGCGACCGATCACCGCAAGATTGGATGGCGCTTCATCCGCTTTTGGCTTTTCGACCATGCCATTGACCGACACAACCGAACCCATATCCTCTTTGACATCGAGCACACCATAAGAAGACGTCTTCTCTGGTGGAACTTCCATCGCAGCAACCATATTGCCGCCGGTCTCTTCGTAGGCTTCCACCATCTGCTGCAGACAGGGCGTTTCGGCGGCAATCACATCATCCGGCAGGATCACCGCAAACGGCTCATTCGCAATCAGGCGTCGCGCGCACCAGACAGCGTGACCCAAACCCAAGGCTTGGTGCTGACGGATATAGGCAATCGCGCCCGAATCCATATTGGTGCCCTTGAGGATATCAAGCAGGTCGTCTTTACCCTTGCGACGCAGCTCTTGTTCCAAAATCGGAGAGTGGTCGAAATAGTCTTCCAATGCGCCCTTCCCACGCGACGTGACAAAAATGAATTCCTTGATCCCGGCTTCCCGCGCCTCATCGATGGCGTATTGGACCAAAGGACGGTCAACCAATGTCATGATCTCTTTGGGAACGGATTTCGTCGCAGGCAGAAACCGTATCCCGAGGCCTGCAACTGGAAAGATCGCCTTTGTAACTTTTCTACGCATGTTCCACTCTCTTGTCTGCTTGTCTCACCGTGCAGCTACGGCGTGAATTATGAGGGGGCTGGCGGCTCGCTGCTTGGCTATCTTCTGGTCAAGAGTAACGGCTAACTCTGATAGAAGAAACAGCAAAGCCGTATATGTTGGGCAACCCCATCCGCTGTTTTATGATGCCGTGTCTTTCAGGCTTAATTGTGGCCCATTTTCCGCATCATTGCCTCAATCACAGGGACATCCTCGGGGTTGTTGAGCTCCCAAAATTCCCGTCCTCGCGATTCGACTTCGACACAGAGAATCTTGCGGCCGTTTTCGAGAAAGCGCAGTTGTTCAAGACCTTCGAGAGTTTCCAGAGGGCCAACCGACCAATCCGGGTAGGCTTCCAGAGCGTCGGGCCGATAGGCGTAAACACCCACATGATGGAAAACAGGCGTCGGATCCGCATCGCCGTAACTGTGGGAGGTGAAGGGAATCACCTCTTTCGAGAAATAGAGCGCGTTGTTGTCCTGCCCGAACACAGCGGTCGTCCCACCGACGCGGCCAGCCTTGCGATCGGCCAGGAGACTGTTCAACATCGCCCCCTCGCAGCGCAGCACAGGCGTGGCCAATCCTTTGTCAGGGGCCTGGCGCAGCCCCTCAACAAGATCTTCGACGAACCAATGCGGCGTCAGTGGCGCGTCGCCTTGCAGGTTAACAACGATGTCATAGCCGCCACCCAGCCGCGCCAGCGCGTCGGCGCAGCGTTCGGTTCCGTTGGCGCAGCTCTCGGCTGTCATCACAACCTCAGCGCCGAACCCTTCGGCCTCTTTCTGGATGCGCGGATCATCCGTGGCGACCACGACACGATCCACGCCCTGCACTGCCTGGGCCGCACGCCAGGACCGTTCGACCAAAGTGCGGCTTTCCCCACTGGCACCGGTCAACACGGCAAGCGGTTTACCAGGATAGCGGGAGGAGGCGTAGCGGGCGGGAATGACAATGAGAACAGACATCAGGGCTGCTTCAACTCAACACCTGGGGCCAGCGCGATGAAGAACGGGTTGGCGTATCCCTCTTTGCCATAGATCAGCGGGCTGTGGTCATCAAACCGCACAACCTTGCCACCCGCACCGGACAGGACGGCGTGGCCTGCCGCAGTGTCCCATTCCATGGTGCGCCCAACGCGGGGATACAGATCGGCTTCGCCCGTCGCGACCAGGCAGAACTTCAAAGAGGAGCCTGCGCTCTTGCTGTCTTTCACAGAATATTTGTTGATGTAATCGTCGGTTGCCTGATCCCGGTGCGATTTGGACGCCACCACCATCAGCGCGGAATTGTCACTGTCGGCGACGCGAATTGGCGTTGTGGCACCAACTGCGGCCGGGTCAAAGGCGCCGGTTTCTTCCACCGCACTTCCATCCGCCAGTGTAAAGAACATCCGCTCGCGCGCTGGTGCATAAACAACCCCTCTTGTGGGAACGCCCTTTTCCACCAAGGCAATGTTTACTGTAAAATCACCTCTGCGGTGAATAAACTCTTTGGTGCCGTCCAAAGGATCAACAATCAGGAAAGTGTCGCCCGTGGTATCATGGGAATCTGCCTGCTCTTCGGTCACCAACATCACATCGGGGAACGCCGCGCACAGGCCAGCAGAGATCAACGCATCTGCCGCTTCGTCTGCGGCGGTGACGGGGCTTTCGTCTGACTTAACCTTCACCTCAAACTCATCGGAGTTGTAAATCTCCATGATCTTTTCACCCGCCTCAATCGCCAGGCGACGCATGACAGGTACAAGGTCTTCGTAGGTCACAGATGCTCTCCCCAATGGGTTTGGTTGATTAGAATTGCCGCTCCCCTTATGATGGGGCTGCAACGGAACAGCAAGATTTCCGTGATAACGATAAAATCAGTAAGCAGAGTTCCTCCGACAGCAACAGGCAGTTGTCACCTCATGTTTGAATATCGACGCCACAAAAGATCCTGCATCAGCGGTTTCATCGCCATGAGCGAAGTGGTGTTTCATTCCGTGGTGCGCAGCGTCCGATCCAAACACAACAACGCTTTCATGGCACTTGGTCTCAATCTCTTGCAGGCCGTTCTGTTTGTCGCTGTTTTCTATGTCATGTTCGTCATGCTGGGGATGCGCAGCGCCGCCATTCGCGGAGATTTTCTGCTCTACGTGATGTCCGGCATCTTTCTGTTCATGACCCACACCAAAGCGGTGGGCGCAGTCACCGGTGCCGAGGGGCCCAGCAGTCCCATGATGCAACACGCCCCCATGAACACGATCATCGCGATCCTCTCGGCGGCTTTGGGCTCGCTCTATCTGCAGATCATGTCACTGCTGATCATCCTGTTCATCTATCATGTTGGTTTCAAACCGATTCACATCGAGCAACCCATTCAAGCGTTCGGCATGCTGCTGCTAGCCTGGATCACCGGGTCTGCCGTTGGGCTGGTGTTGCTGGTGATAAAACCCTGGGCACCGGCCTTGGTCGGGTTGATGTCGACGATTTATCAACGGGCCAATATGATCGCCTCTGGCAAAATGTTTCTGGCCAATACCTTGCCTGGCTTCATGCTGTCGATGTTTGACTGGAACCCGTTGTTTCACTGCATCGATCAAGCGCGCGGGTATATCTTCATTAACTACAACCCACATTTCACCAGTTGGCAGTATGCTGGTTGGGTCGCAGTGGTGTTAATCATGATCGGCCTGATGGGAGAGTTCTACACCCGCCGTCATGCATCGATCAGCTGGGGCGCACGTCGCTGATCAATCTCATCATCAGGTAACCACACGCAGTGTCAGATTGATCCGCCCGCCTTTGGGCAAAAGCCGCGAGGATTTGAAGCGAATGCGATCCACGCCGTGATAAGTTAGCCGCGCCTCTCCACCCATCACCACCACATCACCAGATCCAAGCCAAACCGTATCCGTCTTGCCGCCCCGAACCTGGTTGCCGATTCTCAGCAACCCATCATCTCCAAGTGAGATCGAGACCACGGGATAGGAAAAATCCGCCTCATCCTTGTCTTGATGCAGACCCATGCGGGCACCTTCGCCATAGTAGTTGATCAAACAACAATCCGGCAGGCGGTCCAAACCCGTGGTGTCCCGCCAGATCTGCAAGATGGGATCGGGAATATCTGGCCAACGGCGACCCGACGGGTGGCGCTCGCTATAGCGATAGCCAGAGGCATCGCTGACCCAGCCAAACGCACCTGCCGAGGTCATACGCACCGACATTTTCCCGCCACCCGGCACCTCGGGTGAAAACAACGGCGCCGCCCGCAAAATGGGGCGCAGACACTCAACCAGTTGCTGCTGCGCAACCGAATCGAGACCGGGTTTGATCAACTGAAATCCGCGCAACCACAACTTGGCCATGGCCTTTAGTCCGTTCTTAACCTGTGCCCTGCACAAAAAGCGCTTCAAATCACGAAACAGGACGTGAAGTGGCGGTTGCAGGGGCCTTTTCTGCTCCCTATATACGCCGAGACGCGGTGAGGTGCAGACCCAACCGCACATCAATCGGAGCCGGAATGCCAAAATGGGTTCAGGCTTCGGGTAATCGCCTTGAAAAACCATAAGGGATCGAACATGAGCAAAGTTATCGGCATCGACCTCGGCACCACAAACTCCTGTGTGGCCATCATGGACGGATCACAGCCCCGCGTTATCGAAAACGCCGAAGGCGCCCGTACCACCCCTTCCATTGTTGCTTTCACCGATGAAGAGCGCCTTGTAGGTCAGCCCGCCAAACGTCAGGCCGTCACCAACCCTGATAACACCGTCTTCGGTGTGAAGCGCCTGATTGGCCGTCGGTTCGACGATCAGGACCTGGCAAAAGATAAAAAGAACCTGCCGTTTGCCGTGATCAACGGTGGTAACGGCGACGCATGGGTGGAAGCCAAGGGTGAGAAATACTCCCCGTCGCAGATTTCCGCTTTCATCCTCGGCAAGATGAAAGAAACCGCTGAATCCTACCTCGGCGAAGATGTGACCCAGGCGGTGATCACCGTGCCTGCCTACTTCAACGACGCGCAGCGCCAAGCGACCAAGGATGCAGGCAAGATTGCTGGCCTGGAAGTCCTGCGGATCATCAACGAACCCACCGCGGCGGCCCTGGCCTACGGCCTGGACAAAGAAGAAACTCAGACCATCGCGGTCTACGACCTTGGTGGCGGCACATTCGATGTGACCATTCTGGAAATCGACGAAGGTTTGTTTGAAGTCAAATCCACCAACGGGGACACCTTCCTCGGCGGTGAAGACTTTGACATGCGCATCGTGTCCTACCTGGCCGATGAGTTCAAAAAAGAGCACGGTGTCGACCTGACCAAGGACAAGATGGCTCTGCAGCGCCTGAAAGAGGCTGCAGAGAAGTCCAAGATCGAGCTGTCCTCCTCCAGCCAGACAGAGATCAATCAGCCGTTCATCTCGATGGATCCGTCCTCCGGCCAGCCGCTGCACATGGTCATGAAACTGACCCGTGCGAAGCTGGAAAGCCTGGTGGGCGACCTGATCAAGAACTCGCTGAAGCCTTGTGCCGCAGCGCTGAAAGACGCAGGTCTCTCCGCATCCGACGTGGACGAGGTGGTTCTGGTTGGCGGTATGACCCGCATGCCAAAAGTCATCGAAGAAGTGACCAAGTTCTTCGGTAAAGAGCCGCACAAAGGTGTGAACCCTGACGAAGTGGTCGCCATGGGCGCTGCCATTCAGGCCGGTGTTCTGCAGGGCGACGTCAAAGACGTGGTTCTTCTGGACGTGACACCGCTGTCGCTGGGCATCGAAACCCTCGGTGGCGTCTTCACCCGCCTGATCGATCGCAACACCACCATCCCGACCAAGAAGTCGCAGGTCTTCTCCACCGCCGAAGACAACCAGAACGCCGTAACCATCCGCGTGTTCCAGGGCGAGCGGGAAATGGCCGCGGACAACAAGATGTTGGGTCAGTTCAACCTCGAAGATATCCCGCCGGCACCGCGTGGCATGCCGCAGATCGAAGTGACCTTTGACATCGACGCCAACGGCATCGTCTCTGTGGGTGCAAAAGACAAAGCAACCGGCAAAGAACAGAACATCACCATCCAGGCCTCTGGCGGTCTGTCCGATGAGGACATCGAAAAAATGGTGAAAGACGCCGAGGACAACGCCGAGGCGGACAAAGAGCGCCGCGAGCTGATCGAGGCAAAGAACCAGGCGGAAAGCCTCATCCATTCGACCGAAAAGTCGATGGAAGAGCATGGCGACAAGGTGGATCCAACCACAATCGAAGCCATCGAACTGGCGATTGCCGCTCTGAAAGACGACCTCGAAGACGAAAAAGCCAACGCCGACAAGATCAAATCTGGCGTCCAGAACGTCACCGAAGCTGCCATGAAGCTGGGTGAAGCGATCTATAAGGCCAGCCAGGAAGAAGGCGCGGATGAACCAACAGCCGCAGACGATTCCGCTGGTCCGGGCGACGACGACATCGTTGACGCCGAGTTCGAAGATCTGGACGACAACAAGCGTTAAGGTCTGATTTTGGCCACAGCGGGCCGGTCCGTACTCCGGGCCGGCCCGCTTGCGTTGCGGCAAGAGGGGTTTTCCGATGTCCAAACGAGATTATTACGATGTTCTCGGGGTGTCCAAAGGGGCCACCGGCGATGAGATCAAGAAAGGCTTTCGCAAGAAAGCCAAGGAACTGCATCCAGATCGGAACGCAGACAATCCTGATGCTGAGGCCCAGTTCAAGGAAGCAAACGAAGCCTATGACGTCCTGAAAGATCCGGAAAAGAAAGCCGCCTATGACCGCTATGGTCATGCGGCCTTCGAAAACGGTATGGGAGGCGGCCAGCGGCCTGGCGGCGGACAAGGATTTGGCGGAGGTGACTTCTCATCCGCGTTTTCCGATGTGTTCGATGACCTGTTCGGCGACTTCATGGGCGGCCGCGGCGGTGCAGGCGGTCGTCAACGTGCATCGCGCGGATCCGACCTGCGCTATAATCTGCGCATCTCTCTGGAAGAGGCCTTCTCCGGTCAGCAAAAGACCATCAATGTGCCGACTTCCATCTCCTGTACCTCATGCGACGGCACCGGCGCTGAAGGCGGTGTTGAACCCACCACCTGCCCAACCTGTTCGGGCATGGGCAAGGTGCGGGCACAACAGGGGTTCTTCACTGTCGAACGCACCTGCCCGACCTGCTCTGGTTTGGGTCAGATCATCAAAAACCCCTGTAAGAGCTGCCAGGGCCATGGCCGGGTTGAAAAAGACAGATCCCTGTCCGTGAACATTCCTGCCGGTGTCGAAACGGGCACTCGCATCCGTCTTGCTGGGGAAGGCGAAGCCGGGATGCGCGGTGGACCTCCAGGGGATCTCTACATTTTTGTAGAAGTCGTCGGACATGGGTTGTTCGAACGGGATGGCAACAACTTGTACTGCCGCGTGCCAGTGTCTCTGGCAAAAGCAGCGCTTGGCGGTTCAATCGAGGTGCCCACAATCGACGGCGGTCGGGGTCGTGTCCAGATACCGGAAGGCAGCCAATCCGGGCGCCAGATGCGGTTGCGTGGCAAAGGTATGCCAGCCCTGCGTGGTGGGGCAACCGGGGACATGTTTATCGAACTCGCAGTGGAAACCCCGGTCAATCTGACCGCGCGCCAAAAAGAGCTGCTGCGCGAATTCGAAGAGCTGTCAGAAGACAACACCAACCCCGAATCGCGTAGCTTCTTCTCTTCGGTTAAGAGTTTTTGGGACGGTATGAAGGGCTAGCAGCCTGTCGCAGCCCTCTTAAGGATCTACGGAAAAGCGCCCTTGTGGCGCTTTTTTGTTGTTCTCACGGTTGCGCACTGAGGCGGGCGCTATCGTTAACCTTTCCTCAACCATGATCGCCAGATCATTAGGCATGGAGAACGATCGTCACTTTCAAGATGGATCACTACCCCTGTTTGCCCAGTCGGCAGTGCCCAGTCGAGCCGCACAGGTACCATCATACATTCGCGATCACCGCACTCGGTTGCGCACGCGTTTCATGGAGGGTGGCGCCAGAGCCGTGCCTGACTACGAGCTGTTGGAGCTGCTGCTGTTCAGGTCCATCCCGCGCCGGGATGTCAAACCGCTGGCGCGCGAACTATTGGATGTCTTTGGGGACTTCAATCGGGTCATTACCGCCTCTCCCGAACGTTTGGCGGACATCAAAGGAATCGGAGACGCGGTAATCACGGATCTGAAAATCGTCGAGGCCACTGCCCATCGCATGGCCCGAGCCAAGGTGATGCAGCGGCATGTGCTATCGTCCTGGGACGCGTTGCTGGACTATTGTCACACCGTTATGTCCCATCGCGAAACGGAACAGTTCCGGGTTTTGTTTCTGGACCGAAAAAACGTCCTGATTGCCGATGAAGAACAGGCACAGGGCACGGTCGATCACGTGCCAGTCTACCCTCGCGAGGTGGCCAAGAGAGCCCTGGAACTGAATGCAAGCGCGCTGATCATCGTCCACAATCATCCCTCTGGTGATCCAACGCCCTCACAGGCGGATATAGCCATGACGCACCGCATTCATCAGGCCTTGGAACCACTTGGCATTGCGTTGCACGATCACCTGATCATCGGGCAATCAAAAGAATTGAGCTTTCGGTCGGCCAATTACCTCTAGACCGCTCTATTGCACCCAGATTTCAACCCGGCGGTTGACCTGACGCCCCCAGCGTTGGTCATCACAAGCCATTGGTAACGCTTCGCCAAAGGCATCCAGATCGATCTGCGTCCGCTCCAGATTGGCCGTTTCAGCAGCTGCAATGACAGCATCGCGCACGGCCTCCGCCCGCTTCATCGCGATCGCACGATTGGCCTCTGCGCCGCCATCGCCATCGGAAAACCCGACAAACACCAGGCGGCGCGCATCATACTCTCCGGCTTCCAAAGCGCGGGCCAACTGCAGGATATTGCTTCGCGATTGTGCATCCGGGCGCGTTGACCCAGGTTCAAATCGAAACGACGTGGTCAGGCGCTGCAGCCCAGACAAGCCAGTGATCAACCGTTGCAGTTCCTGAAGCGACACCTCGGCCCCGGCCCCTGCAATCGCATTGGCCAACCTATCGCCTTGTGCGTTCATCGGAATGCGCTCTGGCGCCTGGTCCACGAATCCCGCCCGACGGATAACAATCTGTGCCCCTGGGCCGCGGACATAGGACAGAAATTCCCGGGCCAGTTTCGGCAGGCGTCTCGACGGCAGATACAGAAACATCGGCGCTGTGAGCGGGTAATCTTCGGTCTTGATGGATCTGCGACTGGCGCGTAGCGAAAACCCACAGGGCCCCTGAAGGGTCAACACACGCGCAGTCGATGTTTCGGCGAAACTCGCAAAGCCAAGCGCGAAGGGGTCTGTCGCCACCACCCTGACCAGCGTGCTTCCGCGATCATGACGCCGCAGCCGATTGCCCAGCTGCTCGACATCAGGGGGGACAAGCCGATCATCGATGGCTTGCGCCAAACCAGATTCCGCAACAGGCAAATGAACCGTGATCGGCGCATCAGGTCCGCCAAGGCGCGACCAATTTGCGATCTCACCCGTCAGAACGCCTGCGAGGTCCTGCACAGACAGCGCCTGAACGGGATTGGACGGCGCCACCACAGGCACCATCGCATCCAATGCCAGCACACGGCTGCGGTTTGGACCTGTCATATCGCCCAGACCAATCTCAGCAGCGCGGGAGCGTTCCTCGGGGCGAATTTCCCGCAGGGCCATCACGATGTCCGCCTGATTGGCAAGTAGGTCGGCAAAGCCCTCGTCCGTGTTGCTGACAAAGAAACTGAACCGGGCAGCCGTTTGCCCGGTTTGCTGCAACAACACATATTCAAAATTGCCATCGGGCAGTGCATCACGACGGGTTTGGAACCCGTTGCGCAGCGCAAACCCTTCGATCAGGGCCGGCATCAAGACTTCGGCCATAGTGGACGAGCCCGACAGAGAAATCTCAGCGACAAAATCCGACAGGCTCGGGCAGCCCGGCCCGTCGCAGCGCACCCCGGATCCATCAACTGTCAGCTCACCAAACTGGGTGTCGACACGATAGAATTCGCCATCAAAACCAAGGATATTGCCGGTGATTTCAACCGCTCCATCTGGCGAGGTCAGGGTCACGTCCTGCGCCATTGATTTCGCAAACGAAGCGACAAAAAGAAGTGCGGCGCAAATCACCGCACGATGCAAAGCCATGGCAAGTCCTGATAAAACCGCTGGTTAGTTTCCGGCGATTTTCAGGGTTTCCAACAGATTATTCAACACCAGAAAATCGCCTGTCGCCGAACATTCTGGCATCGTCAGAGTGAGATCCCGTGTTCTGAGCTGACCGTCGCGCAGTTCCAGCGTTTGGGCAGAGACATCGCGACCACAGTTGATCGCTGTGACTTCTGTTTCAACTGTCAAATCGACAGAACCCGCTTGGCCACCATCGCGCGGAATGCTGTAGACCTCTGCCAGTCTGGGCGCCAATTGCGCGGCATTGCCCAACTGCACAACCGTGCCCCGCCCCGCGCTGAGATCGGAGCCATGCCAGACATGGCCTGCGCCACCATAGCTGGCGCCAAATTCACGGGCGTGCAGTTCAAATCCGCTGTTACCAGCCCATTGCAGCGCCACACGGTTCACAGAATTGAGATCTGGAACGGTCACAGTCGCAACACTGCCCCGCCCGTTCTGCGGCTCAATGATGAAAACAGCTGTTTCTGCCAAAGCAGGGACCTGAACCGTCAGCGCACCTGCCGCATCCAGATTGCTGGAAAACACCATGCCGTTGTGGTGGATGGTCAAACGCTCATCCGGGCGGCACAACGACAGGATGGTCAGCCGAACCTCCGCAAAGGGGCGCGCAATGGCTTCGACTGTCATGTCACATCCGGCGGTGGGGTCCACCCTGGTGGCCGCTGCGCTTTGATCTTCGGCATCAATAGGCGCTGCCGTCAGACTGATCGCTTCTATTTTCAGGGGCTGATCCGACTGCACGGTGGGATCATATGCTGGGACAGACACCTGTTCCGCCCTGAGCGCCTGACGGTCCGCAGTCTGCTGCATCAGCAAACCAATCACCAACGCGGTGCAGATGGTAGCACCAGCCAACAGTCCTGTCCGCCTTGTGATCATGGCCGCCTCCATTTGCGATGTATTAACAAAGTCTGACGAAAAAAGACGGCCGATTGATGGCCGCCTTTTGCTGAAAATCTGGCAAAACAGTGCAATTTGACCTGTCTTGCGATCGTTCGAACTGACTCAGCTCAGACGGCCATGGCAATGTTTGAACTTCTTGCCAGAGCCACAGGGGCATTTGTCATTTCGCGAAGGGTTACCCCAGGTCGAAGGGTCGTCTTCGACAAAGCCTTCAAGGGGTTCTTCGACCTGCGGGGTCGCTTCTGCCTCTGCGGCTTTTTGCAACTCGGCCTGTTGTGCAGCCATCTGCAACAGCATCTGGCGCTGCTCTTCTTCGCTAACCGGGCGCACATGTGCCAATTGTTGGCTGACGGTTTCACGGAGAGAATCCAACATGTTTTCAAAAAGCTGGAAGCTCTCGTTCTTGTATTCATTCAGCGGATCGCGCTGCGCATAGCCACGGAACCCAACCACAGATCGCAGATGTTCAAGCGTCAGGAGGTGTTCGCGCCATTTGCTATCAATGGTCTGCAACAGCACCTGTTTCTCGATGTTGCGCATTGTATCAGGACCGAAGGCTGCGGTTTTTTCCGCCATTTTCTCGTCGCTGGCAGCCGCAAGCCGCTCTCGGATCTGCTCGTCATCGACACCTTCTTCGGCGGCCCATTCGACCACCGGCAGCTCCATGCCAAGCTTTTCGCGGACCTGCGCCTGCAAGCCTTCGCTGTCCCATTGGTCAGCGTAGGTTTTCGGCGGCATATGCACGTCCAGAAGATCATCGATCACTTCATGCCGCATGTCGGCCACGATCTCAGACAGGTCTTCTGCGGCCATGATCTCACGACGCTGATTGAAGATCACCTTACGCTGATCATTCATCACATCATCGAATTTCAACACATTCTTGCGCATGTCGAAATTCCGGCCTTCGACCTTGGCTTGCGCCCGTTCAAGGGATTTGTTCACCCAAGGGTGAATGATCGCCTCGCCCTCTTTCATGCCAAGCGTCGACAGAAGTTTGTCCAGACGTTCGGACCCGAAGATACGCATCAGATCGTCTTCGAGGCTGAGATAGAACACTGTGCGACCCGGATCGCCCTGACGACCGGATCGGCCACGCAGCTGGTTGTCGATACGGCGGCTTTCGTGCCGTTCAGATGCCATCACAAACAGACCACCGGCCTGTTTTACCGCATCTTCATCCTTGGAGTGAGCTTCCTCAATGCGCGCACGGATGGCTGCGTGATCGCCCTCAGGCTCTTCGGCGATGGCTTCCAGCACTTTGAATTCGACGTTGCCGCCCAATTTGATGTCAGTGCCTCGGCCCGCCATGTTGGTTGCGATGGTCACAGCCCCAAGACGGCCAGCATCGGCAACGATCTGGGCTTCCTGCTCGTGATGCCGGGCATTCAGAACGTTGTGTTTGATCCCTTCCTTCTGCAACAGCTGGCTGAGCAGTTCGGATTTCTCAATGGATGTGGTGCCCAACAGGACCGGCTGACCCTTTTCATGGGCCTTCTTGGTCTCATTGATCATGGCTTGGTACTTTTCAATGGCCGTACGATAGACTTGGTCGTCCTCATCTTTCCGCGCGATGGGACGATTGGTTGGCACCTCGACCACGCCAAGACCGTAAATCTCGGCAAATTCTTCGGCCTCTGTCATGGCCGTACCCGTCATACCCGACAGCTTGTCATACAGACGGAAATAGTTCTGGAAGGTGACAGACGCCAAAGTCGTGTTTTCGGGCTGAATTTTCACATCTTCCTTGGCTTCGATAGCCTGGTGAAGCCCTTCGGACAGGCGCCGACCTGCCATCATACGGCCGGTGAATTCATCGATAAGGACCACTTCACCGTCACGGACGATGTAATCTTTGTCGCGCTGAAACAGCTTGTGCGCCCGCAGCGCCTGGTTCACGTGATGTACAACCGTGGTGCTTTCCGGATCATAGAGGGAAGCCCCCTCCTGCAACAACTCATGGTCGATCAGCTGCTGTTCAAGGAATTCGTTGCCGACTTCGGTAAAGGTGACGCCGCGTGTCTTTTCGTCCAGCTCGTAGTGCTCATCACTCAGCAGAGGAATGACCTTGTCGATGGTGGAGTAAAGATCAGAGCGGTCCTCTGCCGGGCCAGAGATAATCAGCGGCGTACGCGCTTCGTCGATCAGGATCGAGTCCACTTCGTCCACGATCGCAAAGTTGTGGTGCTTTTGGAAAACCTGATCCAGCGAGGGTTTCATATTGTCGCGCAGGTAATCAAAGCCAAGCTCATTGTTGGTCGCATAGGTGACATCGCTGGTATAAGCGGCCATTTTTTCCGCCTCGGGCTGACCGGACCAGATTACACCAGTGGTCATCCCCAGTTGGGCAAAGACCTTGCCCATCCATTCGCTATCTCGTTTGGCCAGGTATTCGTTCACTGTGACGACGTGAACGCCTTTCCCGGTCAGAGCGTTCAAATACGCAGGGAATGTCGCCACGAGGGTTTTGCCCTCGCCTGTCTTCATCTCGGAGATGTTACCTTGGTGGAGGAACACGCCGCCCATCAACTGGGTGTCAAAGGCGCGTAGACCAAGCGCACGTTTGGCGGCTTCGCGGACATTGGCAAAGGCTTCGGGCAGCAGATCATCCAGGCTGACACCGTCCAAGGCGCGTTTGCGCAAGTCTTCGGTTTTTTCTAGCAGACCTTCGTCGCTGAGCTGCTCGAACTCGGGCTCCAGCGCGTTGATCTTTGCAATCAGCGGCCGTGTCGCCTTGATTTTACGGTCATTCGGCGTGCCGAAGACCTTTTTGGCGAGTGTTCCGATACCCAGCATGTTTTCTCCAACGGTCCTATCACTGACCTCTGACGTTGGCAGGCTTGCCCGCCTCGCTTGCAACCCATAAACAATGATGGAACTGCAGTCCTGCCAAAGGCCTCTTGGCGATGTAAGGGGCCGCAAATACAGTGTCAACGCTGCGGCCTGCCGTGGCCAGATAATAGGAAGATTTCAATGCGCAAAGGTCTCACTTTTTTGTCGGGGCTTGCTCTGGCCGCAGCTTTGTCTCTGCCCATGTCCGCCACGGCAGCACCACATGCAGACACAGTTGTTGCAACCGTGAATGGCGAAGAGATCACAATTGGTCACATGATTATTGCCCGGGCCACGTTGCCCGCACAGTACCAGCAGCTGCCAGATGATGTGCTTTATGATGCGATCCTTGATCAGCTCATTCAGCAAACAACCCTCAAGCAGCAGTTGAACGGCGAATTGCCGAAATATGTGGCGCTGTCTTTGGAAAATGAGACCCGCTCGCTCATGGCGGCTGATGTGATCGAACGCGTGATGGAAAACGCAGCCACCGAAGAAGAGGTGCGCGCCGCTTATGCCGAGCAGTACTCCGGTGGCGACGGTGGCGACGAATTCAACGCCTCCCATATTCTGGTCGAAACCGAAGAAGAGGCCCGCCGCGTGCAATCCGATTTGCTGGAAGGTGCCGATTTTGCGACGCTGGCGCGGGAACGCTCCACCGGACCATCGGGTCCCAACGGGGGGGAGCTGGGCTGGTTCACCAAAGGCCGTATGGTTCCAGAATTTGAAGAGGCGGTTCTCGCTCTGAGCGCCGGACAAATTTCTGCACCAGTGCAGACCCAGTTCGGCTGGCACGTCATCAAGCTCAATGAGCGGCGTAAGTCTGCCGCACCGGATTTCGCAGACATCCGCGATCAACTGGCTGCGCAGATCCGCGAAGAAGCCGTAGAGGAAACCGTCCGCACGCTCACCGGTGAAGCCGAAATCATCCGTCCGGAGATCGAAGACCTTGATCCCGCGATCCTGAAAGATCTCGACTTGGTGAGGAACTGATAGATGGCATTGCCGCGCTCACCACTTGCCCCGGATCATTTCCCAGACCTGCCGGTTATCGAGGGGCTGAAGTTTTCGACCACTGCCGCTGGTGTGAAATACAAAGACCGCACAGATGTGATGCTCGCCGTCATGGACCCGGGCACCACTGTTGCCGGGGTTTTCACCCGCTCTGCAACGCGGTCCGCGCCAGTCTTGGATTGTCAGGCGAAACTGGCCGCAGCCAGCCCATCCGCCCATGAGGCAGGGGCGGCACTTTTGGTCAACTCGGGCAACTCAAACGCCTTCACCGGCCATTACGGTCAAACCTCCGTGGCGGAAATCACCGAAGCGGTTGCGACAAGCACTCATCTTCCGCAGGAGCGCATCTTCACAGCCTCAACAGGCGTGATCGGTGAGCTGCTCCCTCATGACCGAATCGTGACGCAGATCGACACACTGACCGACACGCTTGACCCGGCAGGCATCGAAGCCGCGGCAGAAGCAATCATGACCACAGACACTTTCGCCAAAGGTGCGTCTGCTCAGGTCACGATTGGGGACAAAACCGTCTCTATTGCGGGGATCGCAAAGGGGTCTGGCATGATCGCCCCGGATATGGCGACCATGCTCGTCTATATCTTCACGGATGCAAAAATTGCCCAAGGCCCGCTGCAGGCGATGCTATCTGAGCTGTGTGATCGCACATTCAATTGCATCACTGTCGACAGTGACACCTCGACCTCCGACAGTCTGATGCTCTGTGCCACTGGCGCATCGGGAGTGGACGCGACAGACCATGACGGGTTCAAACAAGCCCTGAGGGATGTGATGCAAGACCTGTCACATCAGGTTGTGCGCGATGGCGAAGGGGCCACCAAATTTGTTGAAATTCAGGTGACTGGCGCGCGCAGTGCTGCCGATGCAAAGGTTCATGGCTTGGCTATTGCCAATTCACCCTTGGTAAAAACGGCGATTGCCGGAGAAGACCCCAATTGGGGCCGGGTGGTCATGGCGATTGGCAAGTCAGGAGCAGAGGCTGATCGTGATCTGCTTTCAATCTCCTTTGGGGACGTACTGGTCGCCGAAAAGGGCTGGGTCTCCCCCACCTACGAAGAGGCGATGGGCGCTGCACAGATGCAGAAACAGGATATCCTGATCCAGGTCGATCTTGGCCTTGCAGACGGGGCTGCGACTGTGTGGACCTGCGATCTCACCCATCAATACATCACAATCAATGCGGATTATCGGTCATGAAAATGGTTCTCGTTTCTGCGGTCGCGCTGATCGATGTCGAAGGTCGCGTGCTTTTGGCGCAGCGCCCCGAAGGCAAATCAATGGCTGGTCTCTGGGAGTTTCCAGGTGGAAAGGTCGAACCGGGTGAAACACCAGAGGCGGCTCTAATCAGGGAGCTTCAGGAAGAGCTCGGGATCGATACATGGGAATCCTGTCTGGCCCCGCTGACATTTGCCAGCCACAGCTATGAAGATTTCCACCTGCTGATGCCTATGTTCGCCTGCCGAAAATGGGAGGGCATCCCCCAGGCGAAAGAGGGACAGGTTCTGAAGTGGGTCAAAGCGCAAGATTTGCGGGACTACCCCATGCCCGAAGCAGACATTCCGCTCATCCCGATCCTGCGGGATTGGCTGTAACGGGATCTCACAAGATACTGGCCAGTCTGCGGGCTGGCCAGTGCCGCAACGTCACCGGGCTGCACTCGGTAACCATAAAACGCCAACCTTGCCGGTGCCTTCTCGCGCTCCATATACCAATCGTTAATCATTTTCACGAATGCTGAACAGTGACCCAGTAACGGTTCTGTTGTGACAAGGGTGGTGGCGACCATGATACGGACGATCAAGCAAGGCTCTTTTATTCTGATCCAGGGCACCTTTGTGCGCCAACATGCGGATGGCCGGATCACCGTGCGGGTTGGTGACAAACTATACGTCGGCGCGCCAATCGATCGCGCAGACCGCGAAGCGGCCTAACATCGCTGATGTGATCTTTGGCCCGATCTGCGATCAGACGTTTTGATCAACCACGTCATGATCGACACTGTTGAGACCTAACCCACAAACAAAAACCCCAGTCGCATGACCGGGGTTTTCTTTTTGCTATCAGACTGGTGATCAATCCAGGGTCCGGGTGACTTCTTCACGCTCGAAGATTTCGATCACATCGCCCTTACGCACATCGTCGTAGTTTTCGAATGCCATACCGCATTCCTGACCCGACTGAACCTCGGCCACTTCGTCCTTGAAGCGCTTGAGCGTTTTCAGCGTGCCTTCGTGGATGACAACGTTGTCGCGCAGCAGGCGCACACCGGCGGAGCGGCGGGCCACACCTTCGGTGACCAGACAGCCGGCAACTTTGCCCACGTTGGACACTTTGAAGACGTCCTTGATTTCTGCGTAACCGATGAAGTTCTCGCGGATTTCAGCAGAGAGCAGGCCAGATGCGGCAGCTTTCACATCATCAACGAGATCGTAGATCACCGAATAGTAGCGGATCTCCACACCTTTCTGGTTTGCAGAATTCCGTGCAGAGGTGTTTGCACGAACGTTGAAGCCCATGACCGGCGCGCCGGACGCTTCGGCCAGACCGATGTCTGTTTCCGTGATCGCGCCCACGCCGGAATGCAGCACACGAACGCGCACTTCGTTGTTGCCGATCTTTTCCATCGCCTGAACGATTGCTTCGGCAGAACCCTGCACATCCGCTTTCACGAGGATCGGCAGCTCCGAAACGTTCTCGTCGTCCTTGGCCTTCTGCATCAGCTGTTCCAGCGTGGTTGCAGCGCCCGCAGCGGCACGTTTGTCTTTTGCCGCCTGCTCACGGTATTCCGCGATCTCACGGGCCTGAGCTTCGGTTTCGGTCACGTTGAGCACGTCGCCAGCTTCTGGTGTACCGTTCAGACCCAGAACCTCAACCGGAACCGATGGACCGGCTTCTTTGACCCGCTCACCTTTGTCGTTGATCAGGGCACGGACCTTACCGTACTGCTCACCCACGACAAAGATATCACCCTGACGCAGGGTACCGTTCTGAACCAGAACAGTCGCGACGGGACCGCGGCCAACGTCCAGCTGTGCCTCGATCACTGCACCTTGTGCCGCGCGATCAGGGTTGGCTTTCAGTTCCAGGATCTCAGCCTGCAGCGCAATGGCTTCCAGCAGTTCTTCCAGGCCCTGGCCGGTGTGCGCCGACACTTCGACGTCTTGCACTTCACCAGACATGGCTTCCACGATGACTTCGTGCTGCAACAGGTCTGTGCGCACTTTCATCGGATCGGCAGCCGGTTTGTCCATCTTGTTGATCGCAACGATCATCGGAACGTTGGCAGCCTTGGCGTGGTTGATCGCTTCAATCGTCTGCGGCATCACCGCATCATCTGCCGCGACAACCAAAACAACAATGTCCGTGACCTGTGCGCCACGCGACCGCATGGAGGTAAAGGCCGCGTGACCCGGTGTGTCCAAGAAGCTCAGCACTGTGCCGCTCTCGGTCTTCACCTGATACGCACCGATATGCTGGGTGATGCCACCGGCTTCGCCTGCAACAACGCGGGCATTGCGGATTGCATCCAGTATCGATGTCTTACCGTGGTCAACGTGACCCATGATCGTGATCACAGGCGGACGCGATTTCAGGTCGTCTTCTTTGTCCTCGACTTCCTTGATGACATCTTCGACATCGGAGTCAGAGACACGGGTGACCTTGTGGCCAAACTCTTCGATGATCAGTTCAGCGGTGTCTGCATCAATGGTCTGGTTCTGTGTCACCATCATGCCCATTTGCATGAGAGACTTCACCACATCAGCCACACGTTCCGCCATCCGGTTCGCCAGCTCGGACACCAGAATGGCTTCGGGCAGCTGCACGTCGCGAATGATCTTTTCACGCTCGACCGAGCCACCCATAGCTTTCTGACGCGCACGTTCTTGCTTACGCTTCATGGATGCCATGGACCGCTGACGACCGCCTTCACCACCGGTGGCCTGACCAAGTGTCAGCTTGCCGGACCGGCGACCGCCACCGTCGTTGCGGCCTTTGCCACCACGATTCTGTCGGTCATCACGCTCCCGGTCACCTTTACGATTCTGTGGTGCAGGTGCGGAAGATGGGCGAGAGACCGCTTCGGTTTTCTTCTTCTCCGCATCAGCAGCTGCACGCTTGGCAGCAGCTTCGGCTTCGACACGCTTGCGCTCTTCTTCTTCGGCTTTCTGGCGGGCACGCTCTTCAGCTTCGCGCTGTTCGCGTTCCTTGGCTTCCTGCTCCGCACGGCGGCGCTCACGCTCTTCAGCGCGGGCCTTTTCCTCAGCTTCACGCTGGGCAGCCTCTTCCGCTTCGCGCGCCTTTGCAGCCTGCAAAGCCTTCAGACGACGCGCCATTTCCGCATCGCTGATGCCCGCTGGCCGACGAGAACCGTCTCCCGCTGGCGCCGATCCAGAGCCCCCTTTGGCCGCAGTCGGCTTGGGGACCACAACGCGTTTGCGCTTGGTCTCCACCACAACATTCTTGGTCCGACCGTGGCTGAAGCTCTGTTTCACATTCCCGGGGCGGGCCCCACCACGAAGACCCAATGTCTTTTTGCCGTCACTATCGCTCATAAAGCTCTTTATCCTTCCGTGCGGCCCTTGCCGCCCACCATTTCGCGCAAACCTTGTAGTCGTTGCGCTTCCTCTACAACACGTTTGCCGAGTCCACCAGAGGCCAGCGCCGCATGTATCACAGTTTGACGCCCAAATGCCATGCCCAGCTCATCCGCAGTGAGAACTCCGATGAATTTCCCACGATGCGGCGTGCTTAATTTCGATTTGCCGCGCCCAGATCCATCTGATGCCTGGATCAAAACGCGTGCATGTTCCTTTGCCAGCCAGTCTTTGACCTTTTCATAGCCCGACACCGCATCACCGGATTTACGTGCAAGACTGATCAGATCAACCAAACGACGCAGAACCTGGGCTTCGATTGTCTCTTCGAGCCCCTCCGGAACAGCGACTTGTGCCTTGAAGCCACGGGCAAAAAGTTTCTTCTTCACAGCGGCTGCAATCGCGGCTTTTGTCGCTGTCACATACACACCGCGACCAGGCAATTTGTCCAGAATATCCGGAACAACCTGGCCGTCGGGGCCGACCACAAATCGGATCAACCCCTGTTTCGGCTGCACGTCACCTGTTGCGAGACATTTCCGCTCTGGTCCGTCTGACCGGTCTTTTTCGCTTCCGCCACGCGTCATTCGTCGTGCTCCGCCGTATCCGCTGATCAGGCCTCGGCCTCGGTTTCATCACCGTCTTCGAGGTCAGCATCTTCTTCTGCGTCCGCTTCCAGCTCGGCAGGGTCAACCCAACCCAGCAGAACACGCGCGGTCATCACCAGGCTCTGCGCCTCTTCAAGCGTCACGCCATGCGGTTCCAGGATACCGTCATCTTTGACCCGCTCACCTTTGTTGGAGGTCCAGCCACCGGCCAGTTCCCAATCCGCGCAGGTTGCGAAATCTTCCAGGGTCTTGATGTCGTCCTTGGCCAGGGCCTCCACCATCTGCGGTGTCAGACCGTCAAATTCGATCAGGCTGTCCTCGGCGCCCAGAGCGCGGGCTGCATCGATTGCGGCCTTGGCCTGAGCTTCCAGATACTCCGCAGCGCGGGTCTGCAGCTCCTGTGCCGTGCCTTCATCAACACCGTCAATGACCAACAGTTCGTCGATCTCGACATAGGCCACTTCTTCGAGGTTGGTGAACCCTTCAGAAACCAGTAGCTGCGCAAAGAATTCGTCCAGATCCAGTGTTTCCATGAACAGCTGGGTGCGGGCTTCGAATTCTTTCTGGCGGCGAGCGGATTCTTCTTCCTCGGTCATGATGTCGATATCAAGCGCGGTCAGCTGCGAGGCCAGGCGCACGTTCTGACCCCGGCGACCAATCGCCAGCGACAGCTGCTCCTCTGGGACCACCACTTCGATCTTGCCCGCTTCTTCGTCCAAGACAACTTTGGACACTTCTGCAGGCTGCAGCGCGTTCACCAGGAAGGTCGGCTGGTCTTCATTCCACGGAATGATGTCGATTTTTTCGCCCTGCAGCTCGTTCACAACGGCCTGCACGCGGGAGCCACGCATACCAACGCAGGCACCAACGGGATCAATGGACCCATCATAGCTGATCACAGCGATCTTCGCCCGGGAGCCGGGGTCGCGTGCAACAGCTTTGATCTCGATGACGCCATCGTAAATTTCCGGCACTTCCATCTTGAACAATTCGGCCATGAACTCTGGCGCGGTGCGCGACAGGAAGATCTGCGGACCACGCGGCTCACGGCGCACATCTTTGATGTAGCAGCGAATACGGTCATTAGGGCGGTAGCTTTCACGACCGATTTTCTCGTTGCGGCGCAGGATAGCTTCACCAGCACCAACATCCACGATGACGTTGCCGTATTCTTCGCGTTTCACCAAACCGTTGATGATGGTGCCTGCGCGATCTTTAAACTCGTCATACTGGCGGTCACGCTCAGCCTCGCGCACCTTCTGCAGGATCACCTGTTTCGCGGATTGTGCCGCGATGCGGCCCATTTCAACCGGCGGAACCTCTTCGACAAAAACATCGCCAACCGCTGGATCAGCCATGTACTGTTTGGCTTGTTCCACGGTCATTTCCGCCTGGTAGTTCTCCAGCGCGTCATCTTCGACAACGGTGCGGACCCGGGTGAATGTGGCGCGACCAGTTTTGCGGTCAATCGACACGCGGATGTCCATTTCGCTGCCGTAGCGGCTCTTGGCGGCCCGCGCCAGGCTTTCTTCCATTGCATCGACGACCAGCCCAGGGTCGATCATCTTTTCGCGCGCCACGGCCTCTGCTGTCTGCAAGAGCTCCAGCTGGTTTGCTGAGGTGATAGCCATTACTTTGTCTCCTCTTCGGACCCTTCGGCCTCGATTTCGTCGAATGCGTCTTCGTTCAGAGTGCCCGCAGCCTTGCGCTGACGCAGCATTTCTTTGATCAGATCATCTGTGAGCACGAGCTTTGCGTCGCTCAGCCAGTCAAACTTCAATCCGATGGTCACGGTTTCACCGTGCTCTTCGATATTGATCAGCACTTCATCGTCTTCAACACCGGCCAGTTCGCCTTTGAAGCGACGCCGCCCATCGATCAACTCGGTGGTTTCGATCTTGGCTTCATAGCCTTCGAACATGTCGAAGTCTTTCAAACGCGTCAGCGGACGGTCGACGCCGGGGCTGGACACTTCGAGTGCATAGGCATCCAGGATCGGATCCTCCACATCCAAAGTGGCGCCAACGGCGTTGGAAATCTCGGCACAATCGTCAACTTCGATGCCACCACCCGGCTTGTCAGCCATGATTTGCAACGTCGTCGCTTTGCCAGACATCAACCGAATGCGCACCAGCTCAAATCCGAGATCTTCAATCACGGGCGTGATGATCTCAGCGAGCCTGCGATCGATGGCTGCCTTGGCTATCAGGTCATTGGTCATACGGTTTCCAAATCCAGGATTCGAACACAAAAAAACGGGCGCGCGGCCCGTTGAATTTTCCGGTGGAGCTTGGCTTTTCAACCAACGCGCCGCTGTTGGATCTGCGTATACGCCTTAATCGGCCAAACTGCAAGTGTTGTTCAATTGCGCGGGCCACCACGGCTGGCGCGCAGCGATCAGACCCGCCACCACCGTTCAGCAATGCGCCCATCATCCAAAGCGGACTGTGCCCCAATGTCCCGAGGCACGCCCACATCCGGTCGTGCCGCCAGGGCCATATTTGTAGCCGAGGGATGAAAGAAAAAATGACCCCGAGACAGCAAACCCTCAGCAGCTGGCAAGGCGGCAACATCCACATATCCATCGCGCAGCGCTTCGGCCCGAACCAACGGGTCCGAAATCACGATCAGTTCGACGCTATCCACCCAACCGGCCTGGGTCTCTTTGTAGTGGTTTGCCACCCGCGCCAGTTTGAAATCCCGCCCAGGCCGAACCCGTTCCACCTGGTAACATCCCGTTCCCACCAAAGACGCCGTTTGTTCCGGCCAAATGCCTGGCTGGGTAATCTGAAACGCAGCATCGCCAAGCAAATAGGGCAATTGAGGGTTGGATTGCGAAAGTTCCAGACGCAGGCTGTGGTCTGCTGTGGCTTCCATATGCTGGAGCGTGGGCAAATGATCACCGCGATCAAGGAGAGCCGCGACAGCCACCTCTGCGGTCAATGGCGATCCGTCATGAAACGCAACATCGCTGCGCAAATCGAACTGCCACACCCGCGCATCATCAGAACTGGTCCACTGCTGGGCAAGTTCAGGGCGCAGCACCCCATCCGCGCCAATTTCCGTCAGCCCATCCAGAACCGCGCCGCGCAAAACATGTTGCATCAGATCTGCTTCACGCGGCACAGCAAGACGCAGCACACCGCCCCGCCGCGGCGTATCCGCCAACCCTGCGCCAGTGGCCGCCAGCAAAGCAGCCGCCGCACCAGAGGTGAACAACGCGCGTCGGTCGATCCGCGTCATAGGCCTTGTTCCTCTGTGATCTGATCCATTGCCCGCACCAACTCTGCACTGATTCCCGGCTCAGACAGAGCATGACCTGCATTGCGCACCATCTTCAACTGTGCATTCGGCCACAATTCCTTGAGCCGCCACGCTGACGCCGGGGGACAAATCATATCATAACGCCCCTGCACGATGACGCCGGGGATGTGCGAAATCCGACCCATGTTGGCAAAGATCTGTCCATCATAGTCGAGAAAACCATTGTTGATGAAATAGTGGTTTTCCAACCGGGCAAAAGCCCGCGCGTAATCACCCGGGCTTTCCCCAGATGTGCCGTTGGAATGGATCGAGGCCAAGGCGTTTTCCCATGCCGACCAGGCGCGACCATAGCGGATCTCTTCGGCCAGATCCCCGGAAAACAGTCTCCGGTTATAGGCTGCGATCAAATCACCGCGCTCGTCATCCGGGATCAGGGACACAAAACGCGCCCAGGTTTCGGGCCAGAATCGCCCAGCGCCCCCGCCGTAGAACCAATCCAGTTCCGCCTGGGTCATCAAAAAGACCCCGCGCAGCACAAGACGATCGACCCGGTCTGGATGGGTTTGCGCATACAGCAGCGACAATGTCGCCCCCCAACTGCCGCCGAACACGATCCACTTTGATATTCCCAGCAGGCTGCGGATTTTCTCCATATCGGCGATAAGATGCCATGTGGTGTTGTTTTCACAGGACGCATGGGGTTTGGACCGGCCGCAGCCCCGCTGATCAAACAGAATGATCCGGTAGACCTTCGGATTAAAATACCGCCGCATCGCCGGGCTGGATCCGCCACCCGGCCCCCCGTGGCAAACCACCACAGGCAACCCATCCGGATTGCCGCTTTGCTCCATATAAATATGGTGTCCCTGCCCGACATCGATCATCTGTTGATCGAAGGGCTCAAGGGGTGGGTGCAAATACTGCACTGCACGCTTTTGATACGGGTATTTGTCCATTACTGACCTAACTTAGTCCTGAACGATAAAAGAACACACGGAGACAGGAATGCAAGCGCCTCAATCCACGGTAGACCCCAGCGAGATTGCAAAATTCGAAGCGATGGCCGCTGAATGGTGGGATCCGAAGGGTAAATTCAAACCTTTGCACATGCTTAATCCCTGTCGGCTGGATTACATAACCAATCAGATTGCAGCAGAATTTGACCGAGACCTGTCCGCAGAAGCACCCTTTGCGGGCCTGCGCCTGTTGGACATCGGCTGTGGTGGCGGCCTGCTGAGCGAGCCGATGGCAAGGCTGGGCGCAGAGGTTGTTGGCGCTGATGCCGCCGCTGGCAACATTCCAGTCGCCCAAATTCATGCCGAGCAATCAAATCTGAACATCGACTATCGCCACACCACCGCCGAAGCCCTTGCCGCGGATGGTGAGCAATTCGACGTCGTGCTGAACATGGAAGTTGTTGAACACGTTGCCGACCCGCTCAGCTATCTCACGGCCACGCAGCAATTGCTGAAACCAGGTGGGTTACAGATCTGTTCCACGATCAATCGAAATCCCAAAAGCTACGCGATGGCAATCTTTGGAGCGGAGGTTGTCATGCGGTGGCTGCCACGCGGAACCCACGAGTGGTCCAAATTCATCACCCCTGATGAGCTTTGCGATCTCCTGGTGCAGGCGGGCCTGACCCCCGTTGATCGCAGCGGTTTCGTGTTCAATCCGATTCTATGGACCTGGTCGATCTCTGCCCGTGATCTGAGCGTCAATTACGTGACCGCCAGCACCAAGCCAGCGGCGTGATCGTCTACCACCTATACGAAAGGATAGGCGTGCATCCTTCTGCGTTATTGGGCTGCAGATTTCATCATGCTACTCAAGGGTTACGGTTAACACTCCTTGACCAACCCCGAGTGAATGCACGTAGACCCCAGTTCCAGGTGAAACGGCGTTAAGACTACCACTCACGGATTAGCCTGACGGGGGGCAATAGGACGTCTGCTTGCAGACGTCCTTTTTCGTTTTGATGGCCGATACTGCTACAAAAGCTGGTTCTTTGGTTCAATGCATGGCGGATGGCGATTGAAAACGCACAACGCGTTCGGCTCAATCGCCACTGCCCAGCTTCATCCGAAATTCACGCAGGATGGGCAAAGCTGCCTTCACCCGATCGCTGCCCAATTCACTGACGACTTCGCTGATCATCGGCACAATGCTGGCCAGCGCCGCGTCCCTGGCCTGACGTCCCGCCGGGCTGATCGCCACCATTTTACGTCGGGCGTCGTCCCAATCCGGGCGAATGTGAACATATCCCGCTGTTTCCAGCTTGTTCAGCGTGTTGGTCATTGCACCACGGGTGACGTGAAAAGCCTTGGCCAACTGTGCCGGTGACCGCTCAAGCCCAGTGCGCGCCAGATGATTCAACACGGAAAAATGGGACAACTCCATTCCCTTTGGCATCACCTTGCTCAGGCGTGTGCGCGCCAATTGGTCAGCCATCAGAATCTCACTGAACAGCGAAACTGCTAGGGGGTTTTTGTCATCCATCAAGGGCCGTCAAATTCTCGGTCATGTTTCAACGAAGGCACGCGTTTGCGCGCTTGTGACACTTTTTCGAGGTCAAGATCAACGTAGCTGATCCCCACATCTGTACCAGCATCAACAAGAATTTCGCCCCAAGGTGCCACAACCAAGCTATGGCCATAGGTGGTGCGCGACTGACCGACTGTGGCAGGATGCGTTCCTGTCTGCGCTGGGGCCAAAACATAGCACCCAGTTTCAATAGCCCGCGCCTGCAACAGCGCATGCCAATGGGCTGCGCCAGTCACATGCGAAAACGCAGCTGGCACAACCAACACCTCTGCCCCGGCCTGAGCCAGGCTCCGATGCAGCTGTGGAAACCGCACGTCATAGCAGATCGTCATCCCGATCTTGGCAAAAGGAGTGGTCGCCAAAACCGCCTGATGCCCAGGTCTATACCCGTCCGACTCGCGATAGGTTTCCTCCGGCGTGACATCCACATCAAACATATGGATCTTGTCGTATCGCGCGGTGATATCTCCTTCTGGATTGATCAAAACCTGGCGATTGGCAAAACGGCCATCTGCATCTGTGGTTTTCAGCGCCAAGGATCCAATCAACAGCCAAATGTCGTGTTTGGCGGCAGTTGCGCGCAATCCGGCGAGGGTGGGATCATCCGCTTCCAGCTGCAACACCGCGCTTTGATGTCGCCGACTGGTCGAAAGACAGTTCGTCACCTCGGGAGTCAGAACAAACCCGGCGCCGCTTGCGACCGCGTCCCCGACCATCTGCTGCACCATCTCTAGGTTCTGATCAGGCTGGTCGCTGGACGTGATTTGAAGCAAAGCGGTGCGCATGACGGGTTTCTCTTTTCGGAACTGACGCAGTTATGCTGCCAGCAACGGATCCAATTTGCCAGAACGATCAAGCGCATAAAGATCATCACAGCCACCAACATGGGTATCACCAATGAAGATCTGCGGCACGGTCCGGCCACCATTTGCACGCTCGATCATCTCCGCCTTCCGATCTGGCGCAGCCAGAATATCGACTTCGGAAAAGGATACACCTTTGCTCGTCAGCAAACGTTTCGCCGCGTGACAAAAACCGCAGAGCGGCGAAGTGTGGATCTCGACAGGTTTCATTCGATTCTCCATTGATCGTATCAGAGGTCTGACGCTGATTTGGGATGTCTCAGGCAGAAATGCCAGCCCTGTCAGAGTCAGATCACGGCCGTGTGACGCGGGCAAGCACCACAATGCGCACACCTGCCGCACCCGCGCGCAAAGCTGCAATAGCACAAGCGGACAGGGTTGCTCCGCTGGTCATCACGTCATCAACCAGCAAGATATTGCGCCCAGAGATCCGCGCAGCCCAGCGCGGCGTACTTGCAATGGCATCCGCAAGAATTGCCTGACGGTCGGCTCGGCTTTTGCCCTCGAGCGATGGGGTCCGCCGCGCCCGCGACAAAAGATCCGGGCAATAATCAAGAGATTGGCGTTTGGCCAAGGCAGCAGCCAACAGCGCGGATTGATTGTACCGACGATACAGAAACCGGCTCCAATGAAGCGGCACAGGCGTCACGATTGGATCATACTGGAGGAAAGGTGCCGCCGCTTGGGCAAGCCATTGGGATGCAGGCCGGGCGATATCTGTCCTGTCCCCGTGCTTAAGCGCCAGAATCAGACGCCGTGCCGTGCCTTCATACACAAGGGCCGCGCGTCCCTGATCCCAGACAGGCGGATGGGAAAGGCAACTGTCACAGGCCAGACCGAACCCGTCATCTTCCCCAATCAAAGGTGCACCACATCCATCGCAACACACTTTGCCAATGAAAGGCGTTTCTCGCCAGCACGGTCCGCAAAGACCAAAGTCACTTTCGACCCAATCGCCACAGGCAATGCAACGCGGTGGATAGAGCAGCGAAACCGCTGTTTGTATCCTTTGGCGCAACAACCTAAATACCCCTCATGACAACTGCCACATCAAACCCGCCGCAACTCTTTGATCGCGACGCCTTGATCGCTCATCGCAAACGGGTGGTGTCCGATGCTCTGTTCCTTCACGATATTGCGCGAGAGGAAATTGAGGATCGGCTCACCTTGGTTAACAGATCCTTTACAAATCCAGCGGTTATCGCACCTTTTGCGCAAGGCTGGGATGTGTTCATGCCTGCTGCCAAACATGTGGATGACGCGGAGACATTGGATCTGGAAGCAGGGGCGCATGATCTTGTTGTCCATGCGATGTCACTGCACTGGGCCAATGACCCTGTTGGGCAGTTGATCCAATGTCGCCGGGCACTGCGCGAAGATGGCTTGTTGCTGGTGGTGATGCTGGGGGGCAAAACCCTGCAGGAATTGCGCAGCGCATTGGCTGCTGCAGAAACACGCATCATGGGCGGATTATCCCCTCGGGTTTCCCCGATGGGTGAAGTCCGGGGATTGGGTGGCCTGCTGCAGCGCGCAGGATTCGCTCTGCCCGTCGCCGACGTTGTGCCCTTGACCGCGCACTACCGCGATGTTGTGCATCTGATCCGCGACCTTCGCGGGATGGGAGAGACCAATGCGCTGGCCCAACGACAAAAATGCGCCTCCCCTCGCCGCCTGTTTGCCGAAACAGAAGCGATCTATCGGGACAGCTATGCTGCAGCGGACGGCCGCCTGCCCGCATCCTTTGATCTGATCTGCCTCACTGGCTGGAGCCCCTCGGAAACACAGCAGAAACCTCTCAGGCCAGGTTCCGCCCAAGCGCGACTAGCTGACGCGCTGCGCGTGCCCGAAACCAAGCTGCCAGAGTAGACGGAAGCTGATATAGGCCTATCTTATGGGGCTGATGAAATGATCCGATTGGTCAATTGACCCGTAATTCATATTGATAGCACCAGCAGCACACTCTGCTGACAGAACACCGCACAGGACCTGATACATGTTGGATGCCTCCACCCTCGCCACTTGCCCTGCACATGCTCCGGCTGATCATCCGAAAATTGCGCCTGCAAAAGTGGGTGTTTTGCTGGCAAATCTGGGCACCCCAGACGACTACACCTATTGGCCGATGCGGCGATATCTGAACGAATTCCTCTCGGACAAACGGGTGATCGATTATCCGGCCTGGAAATGGCAACCGCTGCTGCAGCTGATTATCTTGGCGCGACGCCCATTCACCTCGGGTGCCGCGTATAAATCGATCTGGAACCACGAACAGGGCGAAAGCCCGTTGATGACCATCACCAAGGATCAGACCGTAGCCATGTCTGCCGCGTTGCAAGAGCGTTACGGCTCTGAGGTTATGGTCGATTTCTGCATGCGCTATGGCAACCCATCGACCAAATCCAAAGTGCGTGAGATGATCGAAGCAGGTTGCCAGAAAATCCTGTTCGTGCCGCTCTACCCGCAATACGCGGGCGCTACTTCAGCAACTGCAAATGACCAGTTCTTTCGTGCGCTGATGGAGGAACCATGGCAGCCGGCAGCGCGCACCGTGGCCCCCTATTTCGACGATCCCGCCTATATCGACGCGCTCGCCCGATCTGTGGAAAAGGCCTATGCCGCCGCTGAGAAGAGGCCCGAAATCCTCGTCGTCTCCTATCACGGGATGCCAAAACGATACCTGATGCAGGGTGACCCGTATCACTGCCAGTGTCAGAAAACGACTCGCCTCCTGAAAGAGCGGCTTGGTTGGGCCGACACCGAGATCACAACGACATTCCAGTCGGTATTTGGACCAGAAGAATGGCTGAAACCCTATACCGTTGATCATGTCGCAACGCTGGCAGAATCGGGAAAGAAGAATATCGCCGTCATCGCGCCGGCGTTTTCAGCGGACTGCATCGAAACCCTTGAAGAAATCAACGAAGAGATCCGCGAGAGCTTCGAAGAGGCCGGCGGTGAAGACTTCTTGTACATTCCCTGCCTCAACGATGACGCCGAACATATCGATGCGCTCGCAGGTGTGATCGGTCGCAATCTGAAAGGGTGGCTAGACTAAATTCTCTCCCCGGGTCAAATAGGATCCAATATTTGGCAGATCGAAAAAATCGGCACCGGGGAGAATTTGATGACCACCACATATTGGCAAGCCGCCCTGCAGGAGCATTGGGGCCTGCAGGCGGAGTTGACCCGTCTTGATGGCGAATACGACCTGAACTTCCGCGCGGTAGCGGCAGATGAGTCAACCTATGTTCTAAAAGCCATGCACCCGGGCTGCGATCCCGCGCTTGTCGATATGCAGATCTCCGCGCTGCAACGGATTGCCACATCTGCACCGGAGCTCCCCCTGCCGCGGATCATCCCCACGGCCGGGAATCAACACTGCCTGACGATCCGCGACAACGAAAACAACGATCGGATTATCTGGCTGCAAACCGGTTTACCGGGATCCTGCTATGCTCATAGCAATCCGAAATCCCAATCGCTCATCTTTGAATTTGGACAAACACTGGCTGGCGTCACGCAGGCGCTGGAAGGGTTTGACCACCCCGCTCTACACCGGGACTTCAAATGGAATCTGACGACTGCAGATTGGATCGCAGAGCATATCCACATCGTCGACACACCAGCACGGCGCAGCCTGATCGAAGAGATCTGCAGCACGTTCAATTCTATCAAACCTGATCTGGACCAGCTGGACCGTCAGGCGATCCACAATGACGCCAACGACTACAACATCCTTTTCAGCGGGGGTTTGACAACCGAACCGCATATCAGCGGATTGATCGACCTTGGGGACATGTGCGCGGCACCGCGCATCTGCGATCTTGCGATTGCAGCGGCCTATATCGTGTTGGATCAAACCCGCCCTCAGGCTGCCCTGCGGGCATTGGTTGCGGGGTATCATGCAACCACGCCCTTGTCGGCGCAGGAAATCGATATGCTGTGGCCATTGCTGCGCATGCGGTTGGCGGTTTCGGTGATCAACTCCACACTAATGGCGCAGGACAATCCGGACGACCCCTACATCACCATTTCACAGGCACCGGCCTGGCAGTTCCTGGAGCAAGACGCAGAGCATCCCACCCTGATCGCAGGGCGCTTGCGCACCGCCTGCGGACTGCCGGTTGTTGATGGGGCGGATGATGTCATGGCCTACCTCCAAACCCATGCTGGGACTTTTGCACCCCTGATGGGCCAAGATCTGGCGGACATCCCAATGGGGTCTTTGTCAGTTGAAAACTCAACATGGCCGCAGAACCCTTTTGATATGCCGCTGGCCGAAGCCGCGCAGGTGGGGGCTGAGTTTTCAGGTGCACAAGGAACCGATTGGTGGCTGGGCTACTACAACGAGCCTCGTTTGATCTATACCGCTGGTGCGTTTCGCAAAGGCCCCTACAAAGCCAGTGACAGACGCACGGTGCATCTGGCGGTCGATGTCTTTGCTCCATCTGGCGAAGCGCTTCATGCGCCGCTGGAGGGCGAGGTGCTGGTAGTTGAAAATCGCGCCGACCACCTGGACTATGGCGGTGTCATCATCCTGAAACACACGACTGACCAGGGCGATCCGTTCTATACACTCTACGGCCACCTTGATCCCGAATGCTGTGACCGGCTCAATCCGGGGGATAAGATCGAAAAGGGGGCCGCGTTCTGCCAGCTCGGCACCGCGCTCCAAAATGGCGGTTGGGCGCCTCATGTCCATTTTCAGATCGCTCTGTCCACGGAGGGCATAGAAACCGATTGGCCTGGCGTCGCGGATCCAGACGATTTGGGGCTCTGGAACGCCCTCTGCCCCAATCCAGCACCGTTGTTGAACCTGCCTGACGCAAAAACCGAATACCATCCCACCCAGAAGGCCGAGGTTTTGGCGGACCGGGAAGCATTTTTTGGACCCAACCTGCGCCTCACGTATGCGGATCCAGTGATGTTGATGCGAGGCTGGAAGCATCATCTCTTTGACGAATGGGGACGCCCCTATCTCGACGCATATAACAATGTGCCACACGTCGGACATGCTCACCCGCGGATTCAATCCGTCGCCGCAGATCAACTCAAACGCATGAATTCCAACACGCGCTACCTCCATCCGGCGCAAACCGCATTCGCCAAGAAAATCCTGGAGAAAATGCCAGGTCACCTGGAGGTCTGCTTCTTTGTGAATTCTGGCTCAGAGGCCAATGAGCTTGCGCTTCGCCTGGCGCGTGCCCATACCAAAGCCAAGGGTATGATTACCCCGGATCACGGCTATCACGGCAATACCACCGGTGTGATCGATATCTCCGCGTATAAATTCAACGCTAAAGGTGGTGTTGGCCCATCAGACTGGGTGGAACTAGTGGAGGTCGCTGACGACTACCGCGGTCGGTTCCGCCGCGACGATCCAGAGCGCGCGGAAAAGTTCGCTGAGCTGGTGGATGATGCAATCAAACAGTTGATCGCAAAAGGCTATGGTCTTGCGGGTTTCATCGCCGAAACATTTCCATCTGTTGGCGGTCAGATCATTCCGCCCAAAGGATATCTGCCCGCTGTTTATGAGAGAATTCGCGCCGCCGGTGGGATCTGCATCGCGGATGAAGTCCAGACCGGCTTGGGTCGGCTTGGGGACTACTACTTCGGCTTCGAACATCAGGGAGCCACGCCTGATATTGTCGTCCTAGGTAAGCCGATCGGAAATGGGCACCCGCTGGGCGTATTGGTGACAACCCGGGACATCGCTGCGAGCTTTGCCGAAGGACCAGAGTTTTTCTCCACCTTTGGCGGATCAAACCTGTCCTGTCGGATCGGGACCGAGGTGTTGACCATCGTCGAAGATGAACACTTGCAGCAGAACGCCAAAGAGCGCGGCGCAGAGTTGATTTCGGGGCTGAAAGAGCTTCAAACCCGCTATCCGATGCTGGGCGACGTGCGGGGCATGGGGCTGTTCATCGGCGTCGAATTGATCGAACCCGATGGATCCGAGGCAACGGATCTATGTGCCTACCTGAAAAACCGAATGAGGGATCATCGCATCCTGATCGGCAGCGAAGGGCCGAAGGACAACATCCTCAAAATTCGCCCGCCTCTGACCATCGAGGCCGAGGACATCCAAATGATCTTGGACTGTATGGATCGGGTTCTTGCCGAAATTCAGCAAAGCAGATCGCACTAATCTGCTCAGACCCCACAAATAAAAAAGGCGGAGGTGAATCCTCCGCCTTTTCTATAGATCTGTTGCGAGCAATTAGTTGCTTGCGACAGCTGCGCCAACCAGAACCAGCAGCAGCAGCGGCAGCAGGATGCCGCTGGAGGAGCTTTCGGCCTGCTCAACGATAACCGGTGCTTCAACAACTGGCTCGGACAGGTTGCCAGCAGTTGCGGTGGAAGCGGCAGCAGTCAGAGCAGCAGCGATAACGAGTTTTTTCATGTTAACCTCCAAAAAAGTTGCGCGGAACAGTCCACCTGCACCACGCGCCCAAGACTTACCTCGTAACATTTGTCTAACCAGCAAAAATTCGAGATTGCAATTGCTTGTACGTGCACCACATCCCACCACTTGGGGATGTCGTCAAATTAGCAACACCTGAGTACCCACTTTTGTGAGCGCAAACAATTCAGCGATATGCTCGTTGTAAAGGCCAATACAACCATTCGAAGATCGCCTCCCGATCTTGCGGGTATCATGGGTCCCATGAATACGATAGTACTTCCAACTGAGGTATAATGCGTGTGTTCCCAATGGGTTATCCGGACCCGGTGGAATATAGGCTGGCCACTCAGGATTGCGTTTGCGCATGTTGGGAGTGGGCGCCCAACCGGGCCCATCAACCTTGCGAATGATCTTTGTGCGACCTTTGCGGGTCAGATCTTCGGACAGTGGCACGGAAGAGGGGAAAAGTCGGTAATCATTCCCATCTTCGGACCAGTAATGCAGGGCCCGGCTGTCCAGATCGACCAGAATCGCACCGTTGCGCAGATTGTCGAAATACGGCTCCCACCGCATGGAGCGAAACGCAGAGATATTGCGTTTCACCGGCGGTTCAGGTTCCGGCGGCGGGCGCAGAGGATCATAGGCTTCTGCCGCTGCATCGTCGATATCCTGGGCCAGTGCACCAGACGAGAGACCAGCGCCGGTCAACGCTGCGGAACCGGCAATAAACTGCCGTCGAGACAAGGAACCAAACAAACTGCGAGTCATGACTTTTCCAAACGGTAAGGAGATAGAGTTCTTGCCGCTATCTTATGGCGCGAATGCCGCAGTCGCAAATCAAACCAATCGCGACTGATCAAATCACCGCCGACGGGTTTGCGCCGATGCCACAGGCACGATATGGGACCAATCAGCAGATGAAACAGGGTGTAAAATGACGCGTGTATTTCTGATCCTATTTGCCGGATTGATGAGCTTTGTGGCCGCCTGTGCGCCGGCACCTGACGGCGATACCAGCTCTGGTCAGGTCTATCGCATTCGCAATGCCGACAAGGTGCAATTGCGGATGTTGGACTCAGTCAATGCTCTGCGACAAGCCGCTGGACGTCAGTCAGTCGAACTGAACGCACAATTGACGGCCGCAGCAGCGACCCATTCCAGAGACATGTCCATTCAAAACCGCCCCTGGCATTTTGGGTCTGACGGTTCCTCCCCGCTTGATCGTATCGCACGGGTTGGGTTCACTGGTGAGCTTGTTGGTGAGACGATTTCCGAAACCTATGAGACCGAGCTGCAAACCCTGACGGCCTGGATGGAAGATGCGACCACACGGACCGTTATTCTTGACCCCAAAGCCAACAGTCTTGGGTTTTCCTGGTTCCAGGAGCCGAATGGAAAAATTTGGTGGACCCTGATCATGGGCAACACTACACCGGCATCCATCATCAACTAAAGATATCAGTATCCTGGCGCGGCGCCATTGTGCCGCGCGCAAGGTTCAGATCGCCCCTTTCAGCGAGGGACCTCAAGGGCACAGCCCACTTAGGGATTTAGGAAAATAGGCGTCCCGTTTTTGACCATGGCATAGATCTCTTCGATCTCTTCATTGGTCACCGCAATACATCCCGCCGTCCAATCATCCACGCGGGCCGCGCGTCTGCGCGCCTTTGGGTTGTTGGGCTCACCATGCAGAAAGATCTCTCCGCCGGGGCTCTTTCCCATGGCGGCCGCTTTGGCCCGGTCTGCGGCATTGGGATACGAAATCCCAATCGACAGATGGTAGGCGCTATTCGGATTGCGACGATCGATGAAATACTGCCCCTCCGGGGTTTTGCCGTCTCCCTCGATCTCTTTATGGCCCAGCGGGGCAAAGCCCAGCTCCATATCATAAGATCGCAAGATATCATCCCCGTTCAGCAAATAGACCCGCCGGGCGCCTTTATTGACGACCACAGAGGTCACCTCTGGGCCATCGTAGCTGAGGAATTTATTGGTCGGTGTAAGTGCCGGATGTAATCTCCCCAAAAGGGGCGTTTGAAATTTCCCCAGTTGGTAGCGTCCTGGGCGATTTTTGAACCTTAAATATTCAAAAATCGAACGGGGCGCGGGCCGTTAAGCTCGAAGCTCAAGAAGAAGG
>NZ_JAJDWC010000120.1 GCF_022825805.1 Phaeobacter sp. | reverse complement strand
AGACGAGCGCGCCGCCGATCTGCCCGTCTGGACACATCTCTACAATTGGCACAGACCACACGCGGCCCTAAAATCAAAACCACCAATCAGCCGGTTACGATTAAATCGGAACAACCTATTGAGGCTCCACATCTAGGTCCGGTGCTGCGCCATCCCGGTTCGCCGCAAAGCCACCGCCAACATTCAGCCGCGCGATGGGCACGCCCGCCTGCGCCACGATCTGGCGCGCGGCATCGATGTATTCGACCCAGGCGCTTTCGTCTTCGCATTGGGTGCCGGGATGAAAACACAATGACGGCTGCCAGCCCCCTGCCGCAACCTGTTGCAACAGCCCCACCGCCGCTGCGGGTTCCGCGCCGAATTTACTGCCAAAATCATATGCGGCGCCGCTCACTGGCAGGGCAAAGCGCACCGCAATTTCGCAGGTTTTCGGGACATCGGCCAATTTCGCCAATTCGCTGGCATCATCAACCGACCAACTGGCGACACCATGGGCAATGCCCTCGGCGATTTCCGCATCGGACCTGACCGGATTGTTGTAGTGCATCACCGCATCCGGGCTGGCGGCGCGCACTGCGGCCATTTCCGCAGGCGAAGCCACATCAAAGGCCGTGACACCCGCCGCCACCAAATTCGACAGTACCGCCGGATGGGGGTTGGCCTTCACCGCGTATGTCACCAAACCGGGAAATCCGGTCTGGAACCGGTTGGCCACCTCGTGCAAAACACGCGGCGAAAAATACAGGATTGGATGATCCGGCTGGCTACGCGCCAGATGAGTTTCAGGCGACAACCAAAGCGGCGGTATCTGCTGCATCACGACAAACCTCATAAACCAAGTTTTTCTCAGTTTCCGCCAGTTTCCCGTCGATATCGCTCGTCAGAATGATTATAGTGACGAAAACAAACGGCAATTCGCAGGCAGGCTATGCAGAACGACGAAATCGACCAGCAATTGATCGCGCTGTTGCGGGAAAACGCCCGCAGACCTGTTGCGGATCTGGCCCGCCGTCTCGGGCTCGCGCGCACCACGGTGCAGGCGCGATTGGAAAAGCTGGAAACCACCGGGGTGATCACCGGCTATACCCTGCGCACATCGCAAACCGCGCGCCCGCCCTTGCAGGCGACGGTGCTGATCTCGATCGAACCGCGCAGCGGACCGGAGGTTCTGGCCCGGTTGCGCAGCCTGCCTGGGGTCGAAATTGTCCACACCACATCCGGACGGTTTGATCTGCTGGCGCAGGTCGTCGCGCACACCACCAGCGAATTGGACGAAACGATTGACCGCATCGGCGAAGCCCGCGGCGTGCGCTCCTCCGAAAGTCTGATCCATCTCGCAACCAAACTGGACCGCGCAGGGCACTAGCAGGCCACTGGCCTGTCAGCGAGCGACTGGTCCGCGTGACCAACCCAGCCGACCGCACGTAGCCTAGAGTTGTTTCATAGGACGCTCGCAAAGCCGGTAGCGCCAGCGCACAGGCCCATGATGCCGCCCCGTGATGTCGCCTATTGGCCTACCTCCCCGTTGCCGCCAAGGGGCCTTTTCCTTTCACATATTATTGGATATGGGAAAGGCCGATCACAGCACATGCAGGCAGGACATTTCGATGGCGATGGACAAGACATTTAACGCAGCCGAAGCCGAAGCACGACTTTCGAAAGCCTGGGAAGAGGCTGGCTGCTTCCGCGCAGGCGCAAACGCCAAACCTGATGCATCAACCTACTGCATCATGATCCCACCGCCGAATGTCACCGGCGTGCTGCACATGGGCCACGCCTTCAACAACACGCTGCAGGACATTCTGATCCGCTGGAAGCGTATGCAAGGCTTCGACACCCTGTGGCAGCCTGGCACCGACCACGCAGGCATTGCGACCCAGATGGTGGTGGAGCGTGAACTGGCGAAAAACCAGCAGCCCTCCCGCGCTGAACTGGGCCGTGAAAAGTTCCTCGAAAAAGTCTGGGAGTGGAAAGAGCAGTCCGGTGGCACCATCATCAACCAGTTGAAGCGCCTCGGCGCATCCTGTGATTTTGACCGCACCGCCTTCACCATGGCGGGTGCTGCAGGGGATACCCGCACCGGCCACGAAAACTCCCCCAATTTCCACGACGCCGTGATCAAAGTCTTCGTTGAGATGTACAACAAAGGCCTGATCTACCGCGGCAAACGTCTGGTGAACTGGGACCCGCATTTTGAAACCGCGATCTCCGATCTCGAGGTGGAGAACATCGAGGTGGCGGGCCACATGTGGCACTTCAAATACCCGCTCGCCGGCGGCGCCACCTACACCTATGTCGAGAAAGATGAGGACGGCAACGTCACCCTGACCGAAGAACGCAATTACATCTCCATCGCCACCACCCGGCCCGAGACCATGCTAGGCGATGGCGCGGTGGCCGTGCACCCTGATGATGAACGCTACGCCCCCATCGTCGGCAAACTGGTCGAGATCCCCGTTGGTCCGAAAGAGCACCGCCGCCTGATCCCGATCATCACCGACGAATACCCAGACATGAATTTCGGCTCTGGTGCGGTGAAGATCACGGGTGCCCATGACTTCAACGACTATCAGGTTGCCAAACGTGGCGGCATCCCCATGTATCGCCTGATGGATAAAGATGGCACAATGCGTGAGAATGGTGCTCCCTACGCAGATGAGGCCGCCAAGGCGCAGGCCCATGCCAACGGTGCGGAATTCACTGAAAACGAGGTCGATGCCATCAACCTGGTGCCGGACGATCTGCGCGGTCTGGACCGCTTCGAGGCACGTAAACTGGTGGTGCAGCAGATCACTGATGAAGGTCTGGCCGTGATGCAGACCATCACCAAGACGGTGACGGACGAAGACGGCAACGAGAGCGAGATCTCCGAGACCGCGCCGTTGGTCGAAAACAAGCCGATCATGCAGCCCTTCGGTGATCGATCCAAGGTCGTGATCGAACCGATGCTGACCGACCAATGGTTCGTGGACGCCGAAAAAGTTGTCGGCCCGGCGCTGGATGCTGTGAAAGACGGCACGGTGAAAATCATGCCGGAAAGCGGCGAGAAGACCTATTATCATTGGCTGGAGAACATCGAGCCCTGGTGTATTTCCCGTCAGCTCTGGTGGGGCCATCAGATTCCGGTTTGGTTCGGGCCCATCATCGAAGATGGTCGTGCCCGACAGCCAAACGAGCAACAGTTCTGCGCGTCTAGCGCCGAAGAAGCTCGACAAAAAGCAAAAGAATATTACGACCAAGTACTTGGGTACGAAATCAAAGTACATGTTCAGGACGTTGCTGAAGATGCTATCTCCGCAATGCAGGCCGAGAAAGGTCGCAATCTAGCTTCATCTGGAACTTCTGTCAGCTTCGACGGAACAGGGAAGATCCGTGAAGTTACAATAACCCGCGACCCCGATGTCCTCGACACTTGGTTCTCCTCCGGCCTCTGGCCCATCGGCACGCTTGGCTGGCCTGAGTGGACTGAGGAAACCTCGAAATACTTCCCGACCTCAACGCTGATCACCGGGCAGGACATCCTGTTCTTCTGGGTTGCGCGCATGATGATGATGCAGCTGGCGGTCGTGGATGACATTCCGTTTGACACCGTCTACCTCCACGGCCTCGTGCGCGATGCCAAGGGTAAGAAGATGTCGAAATCCACCGGCAACGTCATCGACCCGCTGGACATCATCGATGAATACGGCGCCGATGCGCTGCGCTTCACCAATGCGGCGATGGCGTCGCTGGGTGGTGTGCTGAAGCTCGACATGAAGCGGATCGAAGGCTACCGGAATTTCGTCACCAAGATCTGGCAGGCGTCCTCTTACGGCGATAGCCAGATTGATGCCTTCTCCGCCGAGCGCGGCGCAGAACCACCCAAGGCGACCCTGCCCCTCAACCGCTGGATCATCGGCGAGGTCGCTAAGGTGCGCGAAGAGGTCGACGCAGCCTTTGAATCGTTCCGCTTCAATGATGCGGCCAGCGCGCTTTATGGTTTCTTCTGGAACACCTTCTGCGCCCGTTACCTCGAATTCACCAAACCGATCTTCCAAAGCCGAGATGGCGAAAGCGGCGATCAGAGCGCGCAGGACGAAACCCGTACGACCTATGCCTGGGCGGTGGATCAGGCGCTGATCATGATGCATCCCATCATGCCGTTTGTGACCGAAGAGCTGTGGAATGTGACCGAAGGGCGCGGCTATGCCTCTGGCACCGCGGCGGACATGTTGGTCCACGCGACATGGCCCAGCTACACGGCTGCCGAGCTGGTCGATGCCGAGGCCGAAGCGGAAATGGCCTGGGTCATCGCCGTGATCGACAACACCCGCTCCGCACGGGCACAGCTGAACGTGCCCGCCGGTGCGATTGTGCCGATGGTCACCACCGAAATGGACGCAGACGCACGGGGATACTGGGCCCGCAACGAGGCCCTGATCAAGCGTATGGCGCGGATCGAAAGCCTGGATGATGTGGCCGCCATGCCAAAAGGCTGCATCACCATCCCCGTTCCCGGCGCGACCCTTGGCCTGCCCTTGGCAGAGATCATCGACGTGGCAGCCGAAAAGGCCCGCCAGGAAAAGAACCTCGCCAAATTGGCCAAGGAACTTGGCGGTCTGCGCGGACGTCTGAACAATCCGAAATTCGTGGCCTCCGCACCGGAAGATGTGGTCGCCGAAGCACAGGAAAACCTGGCGGCGCGGGAAGAAGAAGAGACCCGCATAACCGAGGCGCTGGCCCGGTTGGCCGAAATCGGCTGATCCAGCCGCAGGCCGTCGCATCGGATAGCTTTTGTCTCACAGGTCCACCCTCGGGTGGGCCTGTTCTACTTCGGGCAGGCCTGGTTTTCCTCCGGCGGGCCTGTTTTTCTTTGGGCGGGCCTGTTTTCCGGGTCGGTCCTGACATGGTTCGCCCACATCTGAGGCGCGCGCTCCGCAGTGAACCGGCGTCTGCGACATAAAATCTTCTGAATACGGGGAAAATCCCCGCATACGAGACATTGCCTTTGCCGCAGTTCTATACCAGCCTGTGGGCAACCGCGATGCAACATCAGGAGGAGCCCCATGCCCAAAGGTTATTGGGTGGCACATGTCGATGTCGATGACATGGAACGCTACAAAGACTACATCGCCGCAAATGCTGCTCCCTTTGCCGAATACGGCGCCAGGTTCCTCATCCGCGGCGGCCCCAAAGAGGTGCGCGAAGGCCAGACACGAGCCCGCACCGTGGTGATCGAATTCAAGGATTTTGCCACCGCCAAGGCCTGCTATGACTCTGTTGCCTACCAACAGGCCAAAGCCCTGCGCGATCCGGTTTCGACCGGAGATATGGAAATCGTCGAAGGTTATGATGGCTAAGCCTCGCTTGGCCTGAGGCCCGCCCAGGGATAGACTACTGTCATGCTGAAAAAACTGTTCCAGGTCTTTCGACCCCCGCAAACCCCAACCGCACCCGATCCGGATGCCGAATTGGCACTGGGTGCCCTGCTGGTGCGCGTGGCCCAGTCGGATCGGGACTATCAGCTGGAAGAGATCAGCCTGATCGACCGGATCCTCGCGCGGATGTATCAGCACAACGCGATCGAGGCCGCAAAGGTGCGTGCCGCCTGTGAGAAACTGCATGTTGCGGCACCGGAAACCGACACCTTTGGCAAGCTGATCCGCGAAACAACGGGGCTGGAGGAGCGATTGGCCGCGCTTGATGCGCTGTGGGAGGTGGTGCTGGCCGATGGGCGCGAGCACCCCGGCGAAATGCGCATCGTCGAAGACGCGCGCAAAGCCATGGGCCTGTCCAGAGCCGACAGCGACACCGCCCGGCTGCGCGCGCAGAGCAAAGTGACAGATCCGCAGCCCGCCCCACGGAGTGATGCACAAGCCGACGCAACAAGCGCGTCCCAAACCGACCCGGCCCGCCTCGGCGCCGCGACGTCCCTTGCCGCAAACAGTTCCGACGAAAGTGAGCCCCAATCATGATTATGGATCTGCTGAACAAATTGCTCGCACCGGCGCCCGAACCGCTGGGTGACGAAGACGCCCGCCTTGCACTATCTGCACTGCTGGTGCGGATCGCGCGCTCTGATCACAACTACTCTGATGACGAACGTGACCGGATCGACCGGATCATACGCACGCGCTACGGGCTCGATATTGGCGGTGCGATTCTGCTGCGCGAACAGGCCGAAGCGCTCGAAGCGGAGGCCCCAGACACCGTGCGATTTACCCGCGCAATCAAAGACGCGGTGCCCTATGACAACCGCATGGGCGTTGTGGAAGCGCTGTGGCAGGTGGTGCTGGCTGATGGTCACCGCGACGCCGCCGAGGATGCGCTGCTGCGCCTGTCTGCCAACCTGTTGGGTGTCAGCGATGTGGACAGTGCGCGGGCACGGCAACGCGCGGAACAGGCGCAATGATCGCCAGCCTGTCGATGTACGACCGGCCGGAAACGGCAGAGGCTTGGGACGCCTTGTGGCAAGGCATCAGAACTCATCTTGATCGCAGCGATGCGCCCGAGGCGCTGACACGTGACGCCGACCTCTGGCAGGTATGGACCGCGCCATCCTTGCTGTTGGGACAGACCTGCGGGATGCCCTACCGGACGCGTCTTTATGACAAGGTGACATTGGTCGGCACGCTCGACCACGGGTTGGTCAAACCGGCTGGGTATTACAACAGTGTGATAGTGGCACAGCGCGACCGCGCACAGGATCCACTCAGCCGCTTCGCCGGTCAGCGCTTTGCCTATAACGATGGCGTGTCGCAATCCGGCTGGGCCGCGCCGATCACGCTTATGCGGGACAACAACATGCTGCCGGGCAGCCTGCTGCAAACTGGCGCCCACCGTGCCTCGGCCCAGGCTGTGGCCGACGGACAGGCTGATTTCGCGGCCCTTGATTGCGTCAGCTGGCTGCACATGAGCCGTCATGATGGCTTTGCCGCGGATCTGGTTGTCATCGCCGAGACCCCACCCACACCCGGCCTGCCGCTGATCATCGCAAAATCCGAAGATCCCGCCCCATTGAGAGCTGCAATCCGAACCGCCATCGAAGGCCTCTCACCCGAGCAGCGCGACACCCTCCATCTGTTCGGCTTGGTCGAGATCCCTGCGGCGGAGTATCTTGCCGTGCCAACCCCGCTTGGCCCGGTTCTGACCGAACAAACCATCCGCCTGCAGGGCCATACTGCGCCTGCAGGCTGACCCTCAGCTACTCTGGCGCGAAGGCTGCGCGCCGCTTTCGCCCAGCCACCTGCCGCAGTCCAGGATCAAAGCAAAAGGCCGCATCGTCAGACCTACCGCAGGACGGCCAAAATCCGATCATTTCGACCATTTCACCGGTCAAAATGCCGAATTACGTTCCGACCCAAACGGTTTGCACGTTGCATCCAGTCTTTTTTTTGGTCCAATAAGGGCAGGTTGAACAACACGAGTTACGGGCGAGACCTTGGCTGACACAAACGCTGTTTTGGAAATCAAAGACCTTCACAAGTCCTATGGCGAGTTGGAAGTCATCAAAGGTGTCGATATCGCGGCAAAGCGCGGCGATGTGGTGTCGCTCATCGGCTCGTCGGGCTCTGGCAAGTCGACACTTCTGCGCTGCTGCAATCTGCTCGAAGACAGCCAACAAGGCGACATCCTGTTCAAAGGCGAGCCGATCAAATGGGCAGGCAGTGGTCTTGCGCGCAGGCCAGCCGACGCCAAACAGGTGCTGCGCATCCGCACAAATCTGTCGATGGTGTTCCAACAGTTTAATCTCTGGGCACATATGACGATTTTGGAAAATGTCATGGAAGCGCCGGTCACCGTTCTGGGCCGCGAGCCCGGCGAGGTCGAGGACGCCGCCCGCAAATATCTCACGAAGGTCGGCATTGGCGACAAATGCGATGCCTTCCCCGCCCAGCTCTCCGGCGGTCAACAACAGCGGGCCGCAATTGCACGCGCGCTCTGCATGGAGCCGGAGGCCCTGCTGTTTGACGAGCCGACCTCTGCGCTGGACCCGGAGCTGGAGCAAGAAGTGGTAAAGGTCATCAAAGACCTCGCAGCAGAAGGCCGGACCATGATGATTGTCACCCACGACATGAATCTGGCCGCAGATGTGTCCGACAATGTGGTTTTTCTCCACCAGGGTCGGATCGAAGAACAAGGCCTGCCGGAGGATGTCTTTGGCAATACCCAGTCCGAACGACTGCGCGGGTTCCTTGCATCGACACATCACGGACGATAACGAAAACCAAGAACCAACCAAAATGGGAGTTACTTTTATGAAATCTCTGTTTCTCGGCACAGCCGCACTTGCTTTGACCGCCGGTTTTGCGATGGCGGACACCGTTCGTCTCGGCACCGAAGGCGCCTACCCTCCCTACAACTTCCTGAACGATGCAGGCGAAGTTGACGGGTTCGAGCGCGAGCTGGGCGACGAGCTGTGCAAACGTGCTGAACTGGACTGCGAATGGGTCACCAACGATTGGGATTCCATCATTCCGAACCTACTGTCCGGCAACTACGACACCATCATTGCAGGCATGTCGATCACTGACGAGCGCAAGGAAGTGGTCAACTTCACGCAGGGCTACACCCGTCCCTCGCCTTCCGCCTATGCCGCACTGGCAGATGTTGACGTCAGCTCCGCTGTGATCTCAGCTCAGGCCTCCACCATCCAGTCCGCACATGTGGCATCCACCGGCGCGACCCTGGTCGAATTCCCGACTCCCGATGAAACCATCGCAGCGGTCACCGCAGGCGAAGTCGACGCCGTTATGGCCGACAAAGACTTCCTGATCCCGATCGTTGAAGGCAGCGACCTGCAGTTCATCGCAGAAGACGTTTTCCTGGGCGACGGCATCGGCATGGCATTCCGCCAGTCCGACGATGAGCTGCGCGCCAAATTCGACGCAGCAATCGACACCATGAAAGCAGACGGTTCGCTGAACGCGCTGCTGGACAAGTGGGAAATCGAAGGCAAGTTCTAAGCCCAACGCTTAGCCCTTTGAAAACACTGGAAAGGGGGCTCAAGGCCCCCTTTCGCCCATGACCGGTTGCGCCACCGCACCCCTCTGCCGGTCCCGATCTGAAAGAGGCCCGCCATCTTCTCCTATTGCTCTGACCCGGCCAGCCTGGAAACGTTCCAGTGGCTGAGCTGTTATCTGACAACTGGCAAGCATTTTGCCTTCTACACCTCTTTTGGCACCGTGCTGTTGTTGCTGGCGATCACCGCGCCGACGGCGCTGTTGTTCGGATTTGGTGGGGCCATGGCGGCTCGGGCGCGGTTTGCGCCGCTGTCGTGGATTGGCAAAGCCTATATCGCCATTGTGCGCGGCGTGCCTGATATCGCGTTTTTCCTGTTTTTTGTCATCGCACTGGACCAGGGCATCGAATACCTGCGCCATCGGATCAAATGCCCCGATTGGGAGGCAGCGGTGCGTCAGGGCAATGACTTTGTGGTCTGTGACGCGGCCAAAATGCCGCTGAACACCGCGGATCAATGGGTGCACGAAATCTATGGCTTCACGCTCGCTGTGGTCACCTTTGCAATCGTATTCGGCGCCTTTGCCGCCAATGTGCTGTTTGGCGCGATGCGGGCGGTGCCACGCGCGCAGATCGAAACCGCCGAAGCCTATGGCATGACACATACGCAAGCGTTCTGGCGCATTCTGGTGCCGCAGATGTGGACCTATGCGCTGCCGGGTCTGTCCAACCTGTGGATGGTGCTGATCAAAGCCACGCCCCTGCTGTTCCTGCTTGGCGTCGAAGACATCGTCTATTGGGCCCGTGAGCTGGGCGGCTCCAAGACCGAACGCTTCACCGATTACCCCCATGGGGATTGGCGGATGCAGTATTTCTTCGGTCTGCTGGTCTTCTATCTCGCCTTCACCAAAGTCTCCGAGGTTGTGCTTGAACGCCTCAGCAAACGCCTGTCCCGTGGACAGGCCACGCTCGCGGGCGAAGCACAAAGGAAAGCGGCATGAGCTGTCTTCAGACCCTGCAGGACTATGGGCTGCGCTCACTCGGCTATGGCGAACGCTTGCTGCCGCGCTCTGACTTTACCCTGTGCGATCAATTCGTGCTCATCGGCTCCGGCATGATCTGGAACGTCTACTTCGGCGTCCTTGCGGTGCTGATCGGGTTTGTCATCGCCAACGGGGTTGCGTTGGGCAAAAACGCCAGCTCCACCCCCATTCGCAAATCGGCAGAATGGTTCATCTTCCTGTTCCGCGGCTCACCGCTGTTCATCCAGTTCTTCTTTGCCTATTTCCTGTTCCTGCAGCTGAAATCGGTGTCGCCGATCTTCGATCCGTTCTCCGCCGCATGGCTCGGCGCGTTGATCGTGCTGATCCTGAACACGGCCGCTTACTCTGCTGAAATCTTCTATGGCGCGCTGCGGTCCATCCCCAAAGGTGACATCGAAGCTGCCGACGCTTACGGGCTATCCGGCTGGAGCCGCTTCCGTCGGATCATGTGGCCCACCATGATGCGGCTGGCCTGGCCCTCCTACACCAATGAGGCCATTTTCCTGTTCCACGCCACGACACTGGTGTTTTTCTCCGGCTTCCCCGCCTGGCGGCAACAGGGCGATGCGCTCTATTATGCGAACTACTTCGCGGATAAGACCTTCAACCCGTTTGTCCCCTACCCGATCCTGGCGTTCTACTTCATCCTTCTGACGCTCTGTGTGATCGGCCTGTTTGGCCTTGTAAACCGGCGTCTGAACGCTCATCTGCCGCAGGAGAAAAAGGCCAAGATGCGGTTGCGGATGAATCTGATCCGCTGATCCTGCCGAGACTTGATCAAATGAACTTCGAACAAGGCGCCTCACCGGCGCCTTTTTCTTTGGCCGCACTGGGCTCTCGCTTGAAAAAACGTCCAATTTTCTGACGCACGGATGAGGCGCGTGGCTGACTTGTGAATTTTTTGATCAAATTTCCTTTGCGGATGCGAAAACCTGCAGTAGAACAGTGATAACGAGCAAGGGAGCCCTCCGATGGATCTGTCCAATCTGCGCACACTTCGCATTGCCGCCTGTGACGTGAACGGCCAGATGCGCGGCAAACGCCTGCCTGCGGAACTTGCTGACAAATTGGCCGATGGCGCAGCCCGGATGCCGATCTCCACGCTCAACGTTGATCTCTGGGGGCGCGACGTCGAAGACAACCCGCTGGTGTTTGAAACCGGCGACGCTGATGGGGTGATGCTGCCAACAGACCGCGGCGCAGTGCCAATGCCCTGGCTGGCCACACCCTCTGCATTGGTTCCTATGAGCATGTACTGGGAAGATGGCCGCCCCTTCATGGGGGATCCCAGACATGTGCTGGAAGAAATCCTGGCCCGCTATGCAAAACGCGGCTGGCAGGTGATGGCGGCCACCGAAATGGAATTCTGCCTGCTGGATGATAGCGGCGATCAACCAGCCCCGCCCCCCGATCCGCGCACTGGCCGCCCGCTGGATCAGCAATCGGTCCTGTCGGTTGCCGAGCTGGACGCTTTTGATGCGTTTTTCTCCGATCTCTATGAGGGCGCGGCGGCAATGGGCATTCCTGCGCAATCCGCGATTTCCGAGGCCGGGCTGGGCCAGTTTGAAATCAACCTCAATCACCAAAACGCCCTGCGCGCTGCCGATGACGCCTGGCTGTTCAAATCGCTGGTTCGGGGTCTCGCCCGCAAACATGGGTTTGCAGCCACCTTCATGGCGAAACCCTACGCTGAAGAAGCGGGCAATGGCATGCATGTGCATTTCTCGGTTGTCGACACGGATGGCAACAATATCTTTGATGACGGCACCGAACGGGGCTCTGATCTGTTGCTGAATGCTGTGGCGGGCTGTCTCGCTGCGATGCCCGCCAGCACGTTGATATTTGCCCCGCACGCCAATTCCTATGACCGTCTGGTGCCTGGCGCCCATGCGCCGGTCGACGCCGCCTGGGCCTATGAAAACCGCACTGCCGCCATTCGCATCCCTGGCGGCAGCCCCAAAGCCCGGCGCATCGAGCATCGCGTGGCAGGTGGTGACATCAACCCCTACCTGATGCTCGCTGTTGTCCTTGGCGCTGCGCTTGTCGGCATCGAAGACAACGCCCAGCCACCCGCCCCATCAGAAGGCAACATCTACGACATCCAGGGCTTGCCCCAACTCGCCCCCAGCTGGCAGGCCGCCGTCGATCTGTTCGACACAGACGCGATGATCGCCCGCATCCTTCCAGACCGGATCATCCGCAACCTTGTGATGACCAAACGACAGGAAATTGCCGGTTTCGCAGACCGCCCCGCGCAGACACATTGGCTCTCTTGGCTGGAGGCGGTATGAGCCAGCAGTCTCTGTCCCAACCGGGGCGAGACCGCGGCGCGCAAAGCGGCCCCTTGTTTGGCGCATTGTGCTCCGCTAGGCTCAATTTGATCAAATTTGGTGAACCATGAAAATCGGCATCCTGCAAACCGGCCATGCGCCTGACACTCTCATCGACAGCGCTGGGAACTATGACGACATGTTCCGCAGATTGCTCGCCGATGGTGGTTTCGAGTTTGAAACCTTCGCCGTTGTGGACAACCAATTCCCCACCGGCCCCGAGGCTGCGGATGGCTGGCTGATCACCGGATCCAAACATGGCGCCTATGAAGACCACGACTGGATCCCACCGCTTGAGACGCTGATCCAGCAGATCCATGCCCGCAAACTGCCGCTGGTTGGCATCTGTTTTGGCCACCAGATCATCGCCCAGGCCCTTGGCGGCAGGGTCGAGAAATTCGCAGGCGGTTGGGCTGTTGGCCCCGTCACCTATGAACAGGCCGGCAAACCCCTGCGGCTCAATGCCTGGCATCAGGATCAGGTGGTGCGCCTGCCCGAAGAGGCGCGCGTGCTGGCAGGCAATGATCATTGCGCCAATGGCATCTTGGCCTATGGCGATCACATCTGGACCGCCCAGCCGCACCCAGAATTCACCAGCAGCTTTGTGGATGGGCTGATCGACAGCCGCGGCCGTGGTGTCGTGCCCGATCCCCTGCTGGATGCCGCGAAGGCACAACTCGATCTCCCCATCCAATCGGATGAAATTGCAACCTTCCTCAATGCCTTTTTCCTGAAAGAGAGGACCTAATGTCAGCTTGGCTCGACACCCTTCCCGAAGCCGTCAAAACCTATCTGGAGGGCCGTCGTCTCGACGAGGTTGAATGCGTTATCTCGGACCTCCCGGGCATTGCCCGCGGGAAGGCCGTGCCAGCATCGAAATTTGCCAAACAGGATTTCTTCCATCTGCCTGACAGCATTTTCTATCAGACCATCACCGGGGATTGGGCCGAAGCTGCCGATGAAGACGGCTGGATCGAAAAGGACATGACCCTCAAACCGGACATGTCCACCGCAACCGCCGCGCCCTGGACTGGGGACTGGACGCTGCAGGTGATCCACGACGCTTATGACCGCGACGACAAACCTGTGCCCTTCAGCCCGCGAAATGTGCTCAAACGTGTGGTCGGGCTCTATGAAGCCAAGGGCTGGAAGCCGATCGTGGCCCCGGAGATGGAGTTCTTTCTGGTTGCCCGCAACGTCGATCCCGCGCGCGACATCGAGCCTATGATGGGCCGCTCCGGCCGTCCGGCGGCCGCGCGGCAGGCCTATTCCATGACTGCGGTGGATGAATTTGGCCCCGTCATCGACGACATCTATGATTTCGCCGAAGCGCAAGGATTTGAAATCGACGGCATCACCCAAGAAGGCGGCGCTGGCCAGTTGGAAATCAACCTGCGCCACGGCAACCCGGTGAAGCTGGCGGATGAAGTGTTCTATTTCAAACGGCTGATCCGCGAAGCGGCGCTGCGCCATGATTGCTTTGCCACCTTCATGGCAAAACCGATCGCGGATGAACCCGGCTCTGCCATGCACATCCATCACTCGATCATCGACATGGAAACCGGCGACAACATCTTCTCCGGGCCACAGGGCGGTGAAACGGACGCGTTTTATCACTTCATTGCCGGTCTGCAATACCACCTGCCCGCAGGGCTTGCGGTGATGGCGCCTTATGTGAATTCCTACCGCCGCTATGTGAAAGACCACGCCGCGCCCATCAACCTGGAATGGGCCCGCGACAACCGCACCACGGGCATTCGCATCCCGCTGTCCAGCCCCGAAGCGCGGCGGGTGGAGAACCGCATCGCCGGTATGGACTGCAACCCATACCTGGGGATCGCTGTGTCCCTGGCCTGTGGCTACCTCGGTCTGATCGAAGAACAGCGCCCCACCCGACAATTCAAAGGCGATGCCTATGAAGGCGAGGGCGACATCCCGCAGGTGATGGGCCAGGCGTTGGATCTGTTTGAACAGGCCGAAGCCCTGCATGAGGTTCTGGGGCCAGAATTTGCCCGTGTCTACAGCTGCGTCAAACGCGCCGAATATGAGGAGTTCCTGCAAGTGATCTCCCCTTGGGAGCGCGAGCATCTGCTGCTCAATGTCTGACGCGGCAGGGTCTGATCTGATCGGGCCTTTGGCCGTCTGGCCTGAAGCCGTCTGATCCGGTTTGCCCCCTTGCAGTGCAGCCGCCTGCCTCCTTCTGATGTGGCGCAGGCGGCCTGCGATGCGCAGATGAGTATTTTTGGAAAGATGACAAGCAGCAGCGCCCCCCGCCGGTGACAGGCTGCGATTTGAACCCGCTGGGCGGGGGACGAAGGAGGGACCAGATGGCATTGAACCTGTTGTACGCCAACGACAAGAAGGGGGATTATCCCAACAGCTGGTATGCGGCCACCGCCACGCCCCTGCCCCGGTTTGCCTCGCTGAACGCAGAAGTCACAGCCGATGTCTGCATCGTGGGTGGCGGGTACACCGGCCTGTCGGCGGCGCTCCATCTGGCCGAACGTGGTCGTTCCGTGGTGTTGCTGGAGGCCAACCGCGTCGGTTTTGGCGCCTCCGGGCGCAATGGCGGCCAACTGGGCAGCGGCCAGCGCATGGATCAAGACGGGCTCGAATCTCTGATGGGCCATGCAGAGGCCGCCAAACTCTGGCAGATGGGCGAAGCGGCCAAGGATCTGGTCCGCGCGCTCATCGCGCGCCACGGGCAGGATTGCCAGCTGAAGCCCGGCGTCGCCTGGACCGCCTCCAGCGCTGCGGATACGGCGGATCTGCATGAGTATGCCAGCCGCCTGGAAGAGCGCTATGGCTATGACCAGATTGAACGGCTTGATGCTGAGGCCTGCCATGCGCTGTGCCCCTCTCCCGATTATGTGGGCGGGTTTCTGGATCACGGCGCCGCCCATCTGCACCCATTGAACTACGCGCTCAGCCTCGCGCGCGCGGCCAATGCAGCAGGCGCGGAGATCCATGAAACCAGCGAAGTCGTCGCCATCGAAGACGGACCGAAGCTGCGGATCAAAACCGCGCAGGGCCAAGTGCGTGCCGATCATCTGATCCTCGCCTGCAACGGCTACCTGGGTGGTCTGAACCGGCAGGTGGCGGCGCGGGTGATGCCGATCAACAATTTCATCATCGCCACAGAGCCCCTGGGCGACGACGCGGAACGGGTGCTGACACGGGATGTGGCCGTGGCGGACAGCAAATTCGTGGTCAACTACTTCCGGCTGAGCCAGGACAAGCGGCTGCTGTTCGGCGGCGGTGAGAGCTACGGCTACCACTTTCCAACGGATATTGCCGCCACCGTGCGCAAGCCTATGCGGCAGATTTTTCCCCATCTGCAGGATGTGAAGATCGACTACGCCTGGGGGGGCACCCTTGGCATCACGATGAAGCGGATGCCTTATCTGGCCCGGCTGGCCCCCAATATCCTGACCGCCTCAGGCTATTCCGGCCATGGTGTTGGCACAGCCACCCATGCAGGCCAATTGATGGCCCTCGCGGTGGAGGGCGATGGGGACGGATTTGACACATTGGCCCGGGTGCCCGCCCCCGCCTTTCCCGGTGGCAGCGCCCTGCGCAGTCCGCTCCTTGTGCTGGCGATGACGTGGTTTTCCCTGCGCGACAAGCTGGGGATCTGATCCAGCCGCGACGACCCACAGCTGCCCAGCTCCAAAGACTTGCGTGAAACTTTGCCCATTTGGCGTTTTTACCGCCAGATCGCTTTGCAATTCGCCGCGCACTGTTTTAAGTTTCTGGAAGGTTAAATTCAGGAATTTGAAATATGAGCCAAACCTCCCTGCGCGCCCCGATGGGCCCCGTGCCCGATGTCCATCAGGCAGAAGCGATCCCCGACGCCGCCCGCGCTGCAATTGAAGCGCTGATGCAATCGGGGGACCTGTTTCGCTACACCGCGCCGCAGGATGCGCCGGTGGCTCTGCTGGAGGCGGAGTTTGCCCAATTGCTGGGGGCGAAATATGCGCTCGCGGTTTCTTCCTGTTCTGCGGCGCTGTTCCTGTCGCTGAAAGCACTGGATCTGCCACGCGATGCGCGCGTTTTGATCCCCGGCTTTACCTTTGCCGCGGTGCCATCATCCGTCGTGCATGCCGATTGCATTCCGGTTCTGTGCGAGGTGGGAGAGAACTACCGCGTGGATATGGCCGATTTCGAAGCCAAGCTGGACAACGTTCAAGCGGTGATCATCAGCCATATGCGCGGCCATACCTCGGACATGGATGCGATCCTGGCGCTTTGTGCCGCGCGCGACATTCCCGTGGTGGAGGATGCAGCCCATTCGCTCGGCACCACCTGGCACGGGCGCAAGATCGGAACCCTTGGGGCCATCGGGTGTTTTTCCTTCCAGTCCTACAAGATGATCAACGCGGGGGAAGGCGGCATTCTGATCACCGATGATGCCGAGCTGGTGGCGCGCGCCGTGATCATGTCGGGCGCGTATGAACACAATTGGCAGAAACACAAATCCGCGCCGAGCACTGAAACAGATGACGCAACCGGCGCGCTGCAAGCGGCCTTTGCCAAATGGCAGAACAAACTGCCGCTCTATAATCTGCGGATGAGCAATCTCTCCGCCGTGGTGATCCGCCCGCAGTTGCCGGAACTGGCCCGCCGGGTGAGCGATGGGTTAAAGAACCACGACTACGTGGCCGATCAGCTGAACCAATCGCCCTATATCACCGTTCCAGCACCGCTGGCGCCGGAAAAGCGCGCACCAGATTCGATCCAGTTCAACCTGGTTGGCATGTCCGATGACGAAGTGCGCCGCTTTGCCAAAGCCTCCGCTGCGAAAGGCGTGAAAGTTCAGGTCTTTGGCCTGTCCGAAGACAACGCCCGTGCCTTCTGGAACTGGCAGTTTCTGCCGGAACAACAGTCGCTGCCGCAGACCCGCGCCATGCTGATGCGGGCCTGTGATGTGCGCCTGCCGGTGCGGTTGCGCGAGGATGAGCTGGATGTGATCGCCGCCATCGTGCTGTCCGCCATCGAGGACACCATGGAGGCGGCAGCCGCCTGACGCATCATACTCCGGGCGCCATCAGCGCACGAAGCCACATGACCGATGTCCAACCGCGGCGCCTGCTGCGGCTGGACATTCCGGCGTCCGCTTGCAAGGGTTCCCCCGACGACCTGAAGGACCCCGATATGAGCGAGCAGACCGCAACGCCCCCCCGCAAAATAATCATTGATACGGACCCCGGACAGGATGATGCCGTGGCCATTCTATTGGCCCTGGCCAGCCCGGAGGACATCGACCTTCTGGGGATCACCTGTGTTGCAGGCAATGTCCCACTCGCGCTGACGCAGACCAACGCCCGTCGCGTCTGCGAAGTGGCTGGGCGGTCGGATGTGGCGGTGCATGCCGGTTGCGCTGCGCCATTGCAGCGCCCGCTGGTGACCGCTGAGCACGTTCACGGCAAGACCGGTCTCGATGGCCCGGACCTGTGGGAGCCGACCATGCCGCTCTCGCCGGTGGATGGCGTCACCTTCATCATCGACACCCTGCGCAGAGAACCCGCTGGCACCGTCACGTTGTGCCCCCTTGGCCCGCTGACGAATATCGCCGCTGCCTTTGAACAGGCGCCGGATATCATCGAACGGGTGCAAGAGGTCGTGTTGATGGGGGGTGCCTACTTTGAGGTGGGCAACATCACACCAGCGGCAGAGTTCAACATCTACGTCGATCCCGAAGCGGCCCAAGCCGTGCTGGGCGCAGGCATACCCGTCACCATGATGCCGTTGGATGTCACCCATAAGGCGCTGGCCACCCGGCCCCGGATCGACGCCATCCGCGCCTTGAACTCGCGGGTTGGCACCTTCACCGCCGAAATGTTGGATTTTTTCGAACGGTTTGATGTGGAAAAATACGGCTCCGATGGGGGACCTCTGCATGACCCTTGCGTGATCGCCTATCTGATCCGACCCGATCTGTTTTCGGGTCGCCATATCAATGTTATGGTGGAAACCGGCTCGGACCTGACATTGGGCATGACTGTCGCGGATTGGTGGGGCGTCACCGACCGCGCCGCCAATGCGCTGTTTATCGGCGATGTGGACAGCGACGGGCTGTTTGATCTGATCACCAAACGCCTGGGGCGGCTATGACGCCTCTGGTGGCGCCTGACCCCGGTTGGCCTGCCCAATGCCACGCAGAGGCCGACCGCTGGCGCGAGGCCGGCCTGACCGGGCTGGTGCAAGTCCATCACATTGGGTCAACCGCAGTGCCGGGCCTGCCGGCCAAGCCCATCATCGATATGCTGCCAGTGTTTGCAGACATGGATGCACTGGATGCGGCACGCCCGCAGATCGAAGCATTGGGATATGAATGGATGGGCGAATTCGGCCTGCCCGGTCGACGCTACTGCCGCCGAGACGATCCGCAAACGGGTCGGCGGCTGTTTCAGGCCCATTGCTATGTTGCAGGCTCTGGCGAAATCACCCGGCATCTGGCCTTTCGCGACGCACTGCGCGACAATGCAAGTCTGCGGGCTGGCTACAGCGCGGTCAAAGGCAAATGTGCTGCGCTGCATCCCGGCGATCTCAGCGGGTATGGCGATTGCAAATCGGGCTGGATCAAGAAGGTGGAGGCCCGCGCACTGGCCCAATACAGCCCTTCGCCCGACCTGCTAAAACCGACCTAATAAAACCGGCCTAATAAAACCGGCCTGACTGAACGGGCCTGACAGAAGAGGACAGATCATGAGCGCCGCCCTGCATCTCGCCCGCCCCGAAGATCTGGATCGCATCCTCGATCTGGTCACGGCCTTTCACGCGGAAACAGGCATTTCCTCGGATGACGCTACCCGCCGCGCCGGGATTGAACCGCTGCTCGAGGGGCTGCCCTATGGCGCGGTTTACCTGATCGGGCCCAGTCGTGCGCCCGTGGGCTATATCGTTGTGACCTTCAGCTGGTCTGTGGAACTGGGCGGCATGGATGGCTATGTGGACGAGCTGTTCATCCGCCCGCCGGTACGCGGACGCGGCATCGCGACCGAGGTGCTGTTTGCCCTGCCCCGCACCCTGGCCGATGCTGGGATCAAAGCCCTGCACCTCGAGGTCAGCACCGACAACGACCGAGCCCGCGGCCTCTACAGCAGGGCACGGTTCGAACTCAGGAGCGATGTCAGCCTGATGACCCGCAAATTGTAGGTCACACGACCAGGTGCCTCACTCAGCACAGGTCAATACCTAGGATTCAACTCAGGTCTAAATCCATGTCTCAATCCAGCGGCCGCCAGGTGTCAAACCACGCGGCCTCCCCGCGTTTATGGCCGTCGCGATCCAACAGCGGCCAGATCACCGCATCGCGAATCTCAAACCGCGCGCCACTGGCGCTGATCCGCACGCCACAATAGTTCTCGACAAAACCGCGGGCACGCATTTCGGCAAACATCGCATCACGCTGGTCACGATGCGCCGGTTCCGCCGTCAGCCGGGAAGGCATCGCAGTCAGCGCATCCCACCCCATCTCCCACAGCGCCTGTGCCGCCAGATTGCCATAGGTCAGGATCGGATCAGCCGCCCCATCATGGGACAGGATCGGAAATGGCGCATGATAAAGCGCCTTGGCATCGCCGCCGTCCAACAGCGCGCGTCCGGTCACCCGTTGATGCGAGGTGATCAGCAGCGCCGCATGATCGGCCTGAAAACCATTCTCTTCAGATGGCGCATCCACTGGCTGCCCTCCGCAACTCTCCAAAACAAAGACCCCATCACGGATGACGGGGTCTTCGGTCTCATGGTCTGGCGCTGGTGATCACTTCAGGATCGAACGACCAGCATATTCCGCGGTTTCGGCAAGCGCCTCTTCGATGCGGATCAGCTGGTTGTATTTCGCCAACCGGTCAGAACGCGCCAGCGAGCCGGTTTTGATCTGTCCACAGTTGGTGGCCACCGCCAGATCGGCGATGGTGGCATCCTCGGTCTCGCCCGAACGGTGCGACATAACGTTTGTGTAGCGCGCGCGATGCGCCATATCCACGGCCTGCAGCGTCTCGGTCAGGGTGCCGATCTGGTTCACTTTGACCAGCATGGAGTTGGCACAGCCACGGGAAATCCCATCCGCGAGGCGCGCAGGGTTGGTCACGAACAGATCGTCACCGACCAGCTGCACCTTGCCGCCCAGCTCGTCTGTCAGCGCTTTCCAGCCGTCCCAGTCGTCTTCGCTCATGCCGTCTTCGATGGAGATGATCGGATAATCATTCACCAGCGCCGCCAGATAGGCCACATTTTCTGCAGAGCTCAGTGTTTTGCCTTCGCCGGACAGAACATATTTGCCGTCTTTGTAGTATTCCGTCGCCGCACAATCGAGCGCGAGATAGATCTCCTCACCCGGCTTGTAGCCCGCTTTCTCGATGGATTTCAGAACGAAATCCAGCGCTTCGCGGGTGGAGGCGATGTTCGGCGCAAAGCCACCCTCATCGCCGATCCCGGTGGACAGACCTGCGGCAGACAGTTCTTTCCTCAGCGTGTGAAACACCTCAGATCCCATCCGCACAGCATCGCGGATGTTCTCTGCCGCCACCGGCATGATCATGAATTCCTGAATGTCGATCGGATTGTCGGCATGCTCACCACCGTTGATGATGTTCATCATCGGCACCGGCAGCACCCGCGCCGACGTCCCGCCGATGTAGCGATAAAGCGGCTGGGTGGTGAAATCCGCAGCGGCCTTGGCCACCGCCATCGACACGCCCAGGATCGCATTGGCGCCCAGGCGGCCCTTGTTCTCGGTGCCGTCCAGTTCGATCATCGCACCGTCAACAGCGACCTGTTCGGTGGCGTCAAAGCCGACGAGCTCTTCGGCGATCTCGCCGTTGACCGCCGCGACGGCCTCCAGGACACCTTTGCCGAGATACCGTGACGCATCGCCATCACGTTTTTCCACCGCCTCATAGGCGCCGGTGGAGGCCCCCGATGGAACCGCAGCGCGGCCCATGGTGCCGTCTTCCAGCATGACGTCGACCTCAACCGTGGGGTTGCCGCGGCTGTCGAGGATTTCACGGGCGTGGATATCAATAATGGTGCTCATCACTCAGGTCCCTGATAGTGGCATTGGTTGCCAGCGTCATATCAGTACCCAACAAAATGTAAACCGCGTTCGTTACCGCTAACGTCACATATTTTGTGGGGTTAGGGCTAACAAATCGCTGTTTGCGCAATCAGCCGCAGAGGAGCTGCCCGTGATCAGGCCGCCAACTGCGACGCCGCAGTCTCGCGCCCCACTTTGGCCAGCCGCCGCTCTCGCAGGAAGGAATAGAGCCCCGAAGCAATGATCAGCCCGGATCCCGTCAACGTCAGCGCATCAGGGGTCTCGCCAAAGACCACAACACCGATGGCGATGGAAAACACCAAACGGCTGTAGCGGAACGGTGTGACAACCGCCGCATCGCCAATCCGCGTGGCGGTCACGATGCTGGCATAGGCCAGCACCCCAAACACGATGCCGCCCAGCATCATCGCCCAATGTACAGGCTCCAGCGCCACGGGCGCGCCGGGCAGTATCGCCAGCATCACCAGACCCGCCAACAACAGTGAGCCAAAGGCCTGGCTGCTGACCACCGCAGAGGGCACCGCCGTATCCATCACCCGCGTCATCAGATCACGCGCGGCCACTGCCACCACCGAAATCAGAACCAACAGCACCCCAGGTTCAAACCCTTCGAGACCTGGGCGCACAATCAGCAAAACGCCCGCAAACCCGACAAGGATCGCGCTCCAGCGCCGCCAACCGACCTCTTCGCCCAGAAACAGCGCCGCCCCCATGGTCACCACCAGCGGCATGGCCTGAAACACGGCAGCAACGATGGAGATATCCACAATCGACAGCGCGGTGGCAAAACTCACGGCCGCAAACGCCTCGGTCGAGGCCCGCACCACCGGTTGCCAGCGCCAATTGGGGGCTGCCAGAATCCGATGCCCTTGGATCTTGGCCCAGATCACAAAGACCAAGCCGCTGCCCAGCCCCAACATCACCAGAATCTGGCCCACCGGCATATGGGCCGACAGCTGTTTGATGAACATATCCTCCAGCGAAAACCCCGCCATCGCGACGATGATCAGCAAAATTCCGGTGACATTGTTCATCTGGCCCATCCTGATTGTTAAGGGCCCTGTGCGACCCGTTGGCTGGAAACACCTGTTAACTGGAAACCGGGCGCGGACAGATCCGCCCCGGCATCGCGCCACAGAACTACAGCGCAGCGACAACGGCAACTCCGTTTGCGACCCCAATCCATGACAAGACGTGGATCTGATCATCACATCCCGTGATAGGTGATAACGCACCAGACCTGCAGGTGTTCCAGTCACCCATCCCCTCTTGCATTTCCCCGGCGCTTCGGTACCGATTTGGCCCGGACATTGCACGCTGGAGGACACCCCTTGGTTGAGGACATTTGTGGCTGGACCGCGCTGGCCGGACACCGCGCCGATTTCGCACCTCTGCGCGGCACGCAGACGGCAGATGTGGCCATCATCGGTGGCGGCTTTACCGGTCTGGCCGCCGCGCGCCAACTGGCGGCCCTGCGCCCCTCTGCGCGGATTGCGCTGATCGATGGCAAACGCATTGGCGAAGGCGCAAGCGCGCGCAACTCGGGCTTCGCTGTCGCCAACGAAAGCCCAGGCCACGCCCAGCTGCACACGGACAGTGGCCTCGCCAGCTACCGCACAATGAACCGTTTGGATCATGCCGGTGTCGCGGAGCTGCGTCAGCTGACAGGCCAGCTTGGGATCGATTGCCAATGGGAGGACACAGGCTCCATTCATGCGGCCCATGATCCGGCGAACTTCGACCGGCTGCGCCATCACGCAGAAACTTTTCAGCGCCTCCGCATTGATGCCCGCTTGATCGAAGGCAAGGATCTGCACAGCCGCCTTGGCACCTCGTTTTACAGCCTTGGCGTCGAATCTCGTGGTGGCGCGCTGCTGCAACCCGCAAAACTGGCCCAAGGGCTGGCCACCACCCTGCCCGATCAGGTCACCTGTTATGACAACAGCCCGGTGCGACGCATTGATCGCGACGGCGCTGGCTGGCTGCTGGAGCTGGCGGGCGGGACCATCACCGCGCCTCAGGTCATCGTCGCCGTCAACGCGTTTTTCCCGCGCCTTGCGCTGAAATCACTGCGTCTGTTCCCTCTGGCCCTGACCGCCTCCCTGACCCGTCCTTTGACCGCCGAGGAAGAGGCGCAGATCGGCCACGCGCCCAGCTGGGGCGTGCTCAGCCCACAGTCGCTTGGGGCCACCATGCGGCTGACGCAGGACCGCCGGATCCTGATCCGCAACACGGCCGAATACCGCCCCTCAGGCATCGATAGCCGGCGGCTGGACAGCCGCGTGCAGGTGCATGCCGATGGGCTGGCCAAGCGCTTCCCCTTCCTGCAACGCGACGCAATCGCCTATTCCTGGTCCGGCAGCATCTGCATCAGCCGCAACGCCAAACCGGTGTTCGAGCAAAGCCAGCCAGGCCTGTTTCTATGTGGCGGTTACAATGCCTCGGGCGTGTCGCGCGGCAGCATAATGGGCAAGCTGATTGCGGATTACGCCTGTGGTCAGGACAATCCGCTGCTGTCGGATGCGCTGTCGCTGATCAAACCCAATCTGATCCCACCGCGTCCGTTCTTTGATTTTGGGGTGAAACTGCGTATGGCCGCCGAGAGGCGCGCCGCGCGCCCCGAACGATAGAGTAGCCCGAACGCTATACCGGCCGGACCGCTCATCCCCTGATCAGGGCGCTGGTCCGATCAGCGCGTTAGTCCGATCAGCGCGGCGTCTCAGCTCTTTTTCAACGGCACACCGTAAAGTTCCAGCCGGTGGCCCCGCAGTTCATACCCCAGCTTCTCGGCGATCTTTTCCTGCAGCGCCTCAATTTCGGGATCGCAGAATTCGATCACCTTGCCGGAATTCATGTCGATCAGATGATCATGGTGCTCGCGGTCGGCATCTTCATAGCGCGCGCGCCCGTCCCCAAATTCCAGCCGATCCAGAATGCCTGCCTCATCGAACAGTTTGACCGTGCGATAGACCGTCGCCAGTGAAATCGCGCCATCCAGCGCGCTGGCCCGGGCATAGAGCTCCTCGACATCGGGGTGATCTTCGCTGTCCTCCAGCACCCGGGCAATCACCCGCCGCTGGCCCGTCATGCGCAACCCCTTGGCTTCACACCGTGCGATAATCGTTTCGCTCATAGCCGTCCCTTTATCAGCTTGGCTTCACTGTTTAACCAATGCCAGCCGGGCTGAAAACCGGCTTTCGCGGCTCATCCACAGGAATATGCGGCCCTGCACCATTGACTTTGTGGCCCAACCGCGCCATCTGCCGCAACAGGCATCCCTCCCTGCCGCGTGAGCAGAGGGCGTCGGGCCGCAGCTGAAGCGCGGAACCGCCAGGCCGGTTTCGTTGTCATCGACAGCAGGACCGGACCACAGGCGCACCCCACCGACCCCTGACAGGATATGCCACCGTTCCCAATATCACGCGTGGGGCATTTGCAGCGACCAGCGGGCTGACATGCCGTCAGACTGCCTGAGGTCCCTGCCCCAACGACAGACCGCCCGCAGCCGTGGGCGGCACCGGCCATGGCATCCGCCCGGCCGCGAAAGGACGAGACGTGACTGAATTCTCCACCATGGGGCTGCCCGAAAAGCTCCTGACCCGTATTTCCGATATGGGCTTCAAAGACCCTACACCGATCCAAGCCCGCGCCATTCCCCATGCGCTGAATGGCCAGGACGTGTTGGGCCTGGCCCAGACCGGCACCGGCAAGACCGCTGCCTTTGGCGTGCCGCTGATTGCGCAGATGATGCAATATGGCCGCAAACCCGCCGCCAAGACCGTGCGCGGTCTGGTGCTGGCACCAACCCGCGAACTGGCCAACCAGATTGCCGCCACGCTCAAGGGCCTGACCGAAGGCACCCCGCTCAAGACCGGACTGGTTGTTGGCGGCGTGTCGATCAACCCGCAGATCTCCCGTCTGTCGCGCGGCACCGACATCCTGATCGCCACACCAGGGCGCCTGCTGGACATTCTGGACCGCGGCGCGCTGGATCTTGGCTCCTGCGATTTTCTGGTGCTGGACGAGGCCGACCAGATGCTGGACCTCGGCTTTATCCACGCTCTGCGCAAAATCTCATCCCTGCTGCCGCAAGAGCGCCAGACCATGCTGTTTTCGGCCACCATGCCCAAGCAGATGAACGAGATCGCGAATTCCTATCTGAACGCTCCCGTCCGGATCGAGGTATCCCCTCCGGGCAAGGCCGCCGACAAGATCACCCAATCGGTCCATTTCATCGCCAAAGCCGAAAAACTGTCGCTGCTGAAAGAGCTGCTGGCAGAGCACAAAGACGAGCGCACGCTGGTCTTTGGCCGCACCAAACACGGCATGGAAAAACTGATGAAGACCCTCTCCGCCGCCGGGTTCTCCGCTGCCGCAATCCACGGCAACAAATCCCAAGGCCAGCGCGAGCGGGCATTGGCGGCCTTCAAATCCGGTGAGGTCAAAATCCTGGTGGCCACCGATGTGGCGGCCCGTGGTCTTGATATTCCGGACGTGAAATTCGTCTACAACTACGAGCTGCCCAATGTGCCGGACGCTTATGTCCACCGCATCGGCCGCACCGCGCGCGCCGGTAAGGACGGCCAGGCCGTGGCGTTCTGCGCACCGGATGAAATGGACGAGCTGAAGGCGATCCAGAAAACCATGAAGATCACCATTCCGGTGGCGTCGGGTCGCCCGTGGGAGGCCATGCCAGATCCCACAGCACCCGCCAATCGACGTGGCGGTGGCAAACCCGGTGGTGGCAAGCCCGGCGGTCATCGCCGTCGTCGCAGCGGTGGCGGTGGCGCAGGCCAGCAAAGCCGTGGCGGCGGCAATGGTGGTGGGCAGCGGCAAGGTCAGGGCCAAGGTCAGGGCCAAGGTCAGCGGCAGGGCCGTGGCAAGGGCAAACCCGGTGGCGGCCAGCGCCGCAGCGCCACCTGAACCATTCAAAACCGCACCCCAGCATATTGGGGGATCAGACCGGAGCAGTTCATCTGCTCCGGTTTTACTGTTTATAGCCCATGCCGCATGGCCAAACAGCGCCGCACGTGCGCAATACGACCAAGCGCCTGCAGAGCCGATAAAAAGACGCGCGGTCAGGGCTAAATCGCACACCAGCCCGGGCCGCGCGCATTGACACTCCGCCAGCCGCGGCCTTCTGTGGCGCCATGGGTGAAAAACGCGCAATGGACGGCCTCGGCGCCGCAATGCTGATCGGCTTCAGCGGGCTGATGGGTCTCAATCAGGTGGTCATCAAGGTCACCAACGGTGGCTTTGGCCCGGTGTTTCAGGCTGGGCTGCGCTCGTTGATCGGGCTGGGGGTTCTGCTGGCCTGGATGGCCTGGACCGCAGGGCGCCGCCGCGCAACTCATGCCGCAAACAACGGCGCCACAAACCCCGCCCCAACAGGGGCCCCCTCCACCGCCGCGCACCCGGCTGGCCGGTCCCCGTGGCACCAATCCGTCCATCTCTGGGGTCTGGTCGCGGGGCTGTTGTTCACCCTCGAATTTGTCTGCCTCTACATCGCCCTAGACCTGTCGTCGGTCTCGCGCGTGACCATCATCTTCAACTCAATGCCGGTCTGGCTGGCCCTTGCCGGTCACCTGCTGCTGCCGGGGGAACGGCTAAGCCGGGCACGCACTCTGGGACTGGTGCTGGCCATGGCTGGCGTCATCCTCGCTGTGCTGCACCGCAACGGGGGCACCGCATCGCTGCTGGGGGATGCGCTGGCGCTGCTTTCGACCCTTGCCTGGGCGGGCATCGCGCTTTGCGCCCGCATCACACCGCTTGCGACGGTGCCACCACTCCATCAGTTGGCCTATCAACTGGCCACATCAGCGGTGGTCCTATTGGCGATCTCACCGCTGTTTGGCCCGCTGCTGCGCGACCCCAGCGCGCTGCATGTGGCGGGTGTGTTGTTTCAGGCCGTCGCAGTCGCCAGCCTCGGATATCTTCTGTGGCTCTGGCTGATCAGCATCTACCGCGCCAACGCCGTCGCCTCCTTCAGCTTCCTGTCGCCGGTGATTGCCGCCCTGCTGGGCTGGCTGCTACTGGCCGAGGTGATCTATCCGCAGATCTGGGGCGCGCTGGCGCTGGTTGCCACCGGGATCCTTTTGATCAATCGCAAATAAGCCTCAGGTGCCACAGAAGGTCGCTGCAACCACCTCATGTTTCGCTGGGGGACGCCGCAGATCTTCCGCATCAGGCTGCACCGTGAACGGATCCGACAGGACCGCATTCAGCCGCTCGAACGGTGCCATATCGCCCGCCACCGCCGCTTCGATCATCGCCTCGATCCGGTGGTTGCGCGGAATGTAGACCGGGTTGGCCGCAGCCATCACCGCCGCCGGGTCCGCCTCGCGCTCCAGCCGGGCGCGCCAGTCCGTGGCCCAGCTCTCAAATGCCTCCGGATCCAGAAACTGCGCCCGCGCGGATGCGGCATCACTGTCAACTGCGTCAACCAAAGCCCGGAATGTATTGGTGAAATCTGCCTGCCCCGCTGCCATGCGCTGCATCAGATCGGTGATCAGCGGCATATCCTCGCGCGTTGCCTCGGCAATGCCGATCTTGGCCCCGAACCGGCGCAACCAGGCGGCCTCTGTCAGGGCGGGCATGGCGTGGACGATCTCGGTCGCCTCCTCCACCATCGCTTGCGGATCTTCGCTCCCTTGGATCAGCGCGGTGGCCAGCTGCGCCAGGTTCCACACGCCGATATCGGGCTGGTTGGAATAGGCATAGCGCCCCATCCGGTCAATCGAACTGAACACGGTGCTGGGATGATAGACATCCATGAAGGCGCATGGCCCGTAATCAATCGTCTCGCCCGAGATGGACGAATTGTCCGTGTTCATCACCCCATGGATGAACCCCACCGACATCCAGGCTGCAATCAGCTCTGACTGGCGGTCCCGCACTGCGCGCAGCAACCCCATCGGCCCATCTGCCTCGGGGTAGTGGCGCTGGATCGCATACTCTGTCAGTTGGCGCAGCGCCGCCTGCTCGCCCCGTGCGGCAAAGATCTGGAATGTCCCGACGCGCAGATGGCTGCTGGCCACCCGCGTCAGAACCGCACCGGGCAAGCCGCCTTGCTCCCGCCAGACCAGTTCGCCGGTGGCCACCGCCGCCAATGCGCGGGTGGTGGAAATGCCAAGGCTGTGCATCGCTTCGCTGACCACATATTCCCGCAGAACCGGGCCAAGCCAGGCCCGCCCGTCCCCGCCACGGGAATAAGGCGTGCGCCCCGAGCCTTTCAACTGGATGTCACGCCGCTGCCCGCCCGTACCAACAACCTCGCCCAACAGAATCGCACGCCCATCCCCCAGCTGCGGGTTGTAGTTGCCAAATTGATGGCCTGCATAGAGCTGCGCCAGGGGATCACTGCCCTCCGGTACATGATTGCCCGCAAAAATCTCGGCCAGTTCGGCCTGCTCCGCCTGATCTGCCGCCTCACCCGACGCCTCGCCCGGCACAATGCCCAGCTCTGCCCCAAGGGCTGCGTTATAGGCCAGCAACTCAGGTGCCTTGACCGGAACGGGGGCCTGTTTCGTGTAGAACACCGGCGGCAGCGCGGCATATGTATTGTCAAAGGGGATGTGCAATGTCATGGCCCAAACATATGCGGCAAACGCCAAATTGCCAGAGCCGCAGATGCGCATAACCAACAAAACAAACGGAGCACAGACATGACCGCAGATGAGATCATCGCCAAGCTGGACCTCCAACCGCACCCCGAAGGCGGCTATTACCGCCAGACCTGGATTGCCGAGAACGCCGACAGCCACAATGGCCGCGCCAGCGGCACCTGCATCTATTTCCTACTGAAAGCCGGCGAAAGCAGCCATTGGCACCGGGTCGATGCCACCGAGATCTGGCTCTATCACGCAGGCGCGCCGCTGGTGCTGTCCCTCTCCGCCAGCGACGAAGGCCCCGCACAGGACCATCTGCTCAGCCCCGATCTGGCCGAGGGCGCGCCGCCGCTGATCGTTCCCGAAGGCCACTGGCAGGCCGCCCGCACCACCGGGGAGTACACGCTGGTCAGTTGCACGGTCTCGCCGGGGTTCATGTTCGAGGGCTTTGAACTGGCCGCGCCGGGATTTGATATCCCCCGCGGCTGAACCCGCATCTCGTCACAGAGCGTTCCGCTCAGGCGCGCTCAGCCTTCCTGTCCCGGTACGCTGACCACGCCGCCACCGACACAAGCGCTGACGCCGGTGGTGCCGGGACAGGAGGTCGGCAATCCCCGCGCCACCCGCACCGCCAGATGGGCAAAGGCCTGCGCCTCCAGCATGTCTCCGTCCAGCCCGACGCTTTCGATTGGCGCCACCGGGCAATCAAGCGACACGCGCAGCATTTCCATCAACACCGGATTGTGCCGTCCGCCACCGGTGACCAGCACCACCTCCAGCGGCTCGGGGCAATGATCCATTCCTTGCGCCACAGCTGCCGCGCACATCGCGGTCAGGGTCGCCGTCGCATCCCGGTCGCTCAGCTCGCTGACGAGATTGATCATCTCCGCAAAATCGTTGCGATCCAGCGACTTGGGCGGCATCCGCGCAAAATAAGGCTCCGCCAGAAACAGCTCCAACGCGCCGGTTTCAACCTCACCGCCCAGCGCGATCCGCCCGCCTTCATCCATCGCCTGACCACAGCGCGCCTGCACCAGATCGTTGATCGGCGCATTGGCAGGCCCGGTGTCAAACGCAAGCAACGCGCCGGGCTCTTCGGGCGCATCAAACCGTGGATCGACATAGGTGATGTTGCCGACCCCTCCGAGGTTCAGAAAACACAACGGCTTGTCCCGCTTCAGATATTTGGCGCAGGCAAAGTGGAAAAACGGCGCCAGTGGCGCGCCCTCGCCGCCAAGACGCACATCATCGCTGCGAAAATCCCAGACCACAGGCGTGCCCAGCGCCTGCGCCAGCGCCGCGCCATCTCCGACCTGCAGCGTGCCCTGTTGTCTGGGTGCATGGGCCAATGTCTGGCCGTGAAAGCCGATCACCTCTACCGCCTTGCCCGCATCTTCCTGCGTCTCGGGGTCGCCGTCTGCCGCGCGCAGCGCCTCCAGAAAGGGGGCCAACAGATACTGATGCACCCGCGTGACCGTTTCGCCTGCCGCCGCCACCTGCGGGCCATCCCACTGCCCCAGCGCCGAGGCAAGCAAGGCCCGATCCACCGGTTCATAGGCGCGATAGCGGCTGGGCCCGAAGCCCGCAATCACCACGCCATCGGTCTCCACCACCGCCGCATCCACCCCATCCAGCGAGGTGCCGCTCATGGTGCCCAGGGCCCGGACGACACCCGATTTTGCAATGGCTCGGTTCTGTGTTCTGGACATCGTGTTCGTCTGCTCGCTGTTTTGCCTGTCAGAAGTCGCGCCAAACGCACTCCGCGCGTGGCAAAGCCCAAACTACAACAGGGATTTTCTGCCGCAAAGCCGTTCAGACAGCTTTCCCCCGCGCCATTTGCGTTTTATACAGCAGCGCGCAATTCAGTCACCCGAGGCACGTCATGACCTATCATCCCAAATCGGACTTCATCGCAACCATGATGGAGCGCGGCTATCTGGCCGACTGCACCGATTATCAGGGGCTCGACGAGGCACTGATGACCCCCGGCCAGGCCGCCTACATCGGCTTTGACGCCACTGCGACCTCGCTACATGTCGGCTCGCTGATCCAGATCATGATGCTGCGCTGGTTCCAGAAAACCGGCCACAAACCGATCACCCTGATGGGCGGCGGCACCACCAAAGTGGGCGATCCCTCCTTCCGCGCGGACGAACGCCCGCTGCTGACCGATGATAAGATCAACGACAATATCGCGGGCATCAAAAAAGTCTTCGCCGCCTACATCGACTATGACACCGGTGCCGAAAATGGCGCCATGATGCTGAACAACGCCGAATGGCTGGACGATCTAAACTACCTCAGCTTCCTGCGCGACATCGGTCGGCATTTTTCGGTCAACCGGATGCTGTCGTTTGAAAGCGTGAAATCCCGGCTGGATCGGGAACAGTCGCTGTCGTTCCTTGAATTCAACTACATGATCCTGCAGGCCTATGACTTCCTGGAGCTGAACCGCCGCTACGGCTGCATCCTGCAGATGGGTGGCTCGGATCAATGGGGCAATATCGTCAACGGCATCGACCTGACCCGCCGGGTGCTGGACCACGAAATCTACGGTCTGACCTCACCGCTTCTGACCACCTCGGACGGCAAGAAGATGGGCAAATCCCAAAACGGCGCCGTCTGGCTGAACGCGGATATGCTCAGCACCTATGAATTCTGGCAGTTCTGGCGCAACACCACCGACGCCGATGTGGGCCGGTTCCTGAAACTCTACACCGAACTGCCGGTGGATGAATGCAACCGTCTCGGCGCGTTGCAGGGGTCCGAGGTGAATGCCGCCAAGGTCATCCTCGCCAATGAGGTCACCGCCCTGCTGCATGGTCGCGCCGCAGCCGAGGCCGCAGAGGCCACCGCCCGTGAAGTGTTCGAAAAAGGCGGCATTGGCGACGACCTGCCCACCCTGTCACTCTCCGCCGCTGATCTCGGTGACGGGATTTCGATTGTGCAGCTGATCGTCAAATCGGGTCTGGCCAAATCCGGCAAGGATGCCAAACGCCTGATCAACGAAAATGGCGCCAAGATCGATGACAAGCCGCTGACAGACGCAGGCCTGATGATTGATGCCGCGGCCCTGGCCTCCCCGATCAAACTGTCTGCGGGCAAAAAACGCCACGCATTGGTCCAGCTGGAGTGCTGATCGCCTGCCGATCCGTCATCACGCGATCGACATCGCCAGTCTATGACGATGAAAAAGGGGGCCACCGCGGCCCCCTTTGTTGTTTTATAAGGCTGTTTAACCAGGCTGTTTTAACCAGTTTGGCGCAGTCGCACGGTGACCCCTGGGATCACACAGGCCGTTAACAGGCCTCTGACCAGGCGCTAACCGGGCATCAAACTGGGCACCAACTTGGGCATCAAATCAGCAGAATATCCACCAACATCAATACAATGCCCACCGGCATCGAGAGCGCGACAGCCAGCAAGAATGCCGCCGACCGTGTCATGCGCGCGCCTGGTGCGGAGTGCTTCAAAATTTTATTTTCATTTTTCATGATCCCATTAACCATCATTTAGGTTTCCCAGCGGTTAATGGCGCCATGTTTGATTTTACGCCTGCTGATGTCATGCCCCGCCAGATCCCGCGCGACGAGACCATCCTAGCGCTGCAACAATCGCAAGAATTCGCCCGCGCGCTGACCGCCACTGGCCAAGCGCCGCTGGTGCTGGAGCAGTTGAAAAACACCGTGGTGCTGCGCCGCAAACTGCTGGGCCGGTTTGACGCCGCCATGGTGACCCGTGCCAACATCGACAAGCCGCTGCGCCTGATCGAAGTGCTGAGCGAACAGGGCCTGCACCGCACGCCGGTGATTCTCTCGCCGGAACAGCCAACACCCGCGCTGGCCCGCCACGGTGCCGTGCCCCTGGTCAGCCCCGCCCATATCGGCCTGCTCGATCTGACCGGTGACCCCGATCAGCGCCGCGCCCGGCTGCATCAGAAATGGCGCAACCGGCTGGTCCACGCCGAACGTCAGGGGCTGCGTATCACCCGCCAGTCGCTGCCGCAAAACCCTGCACATTGGATTTTTGCCGCCGATGCCGCCCAGCAAAGCGCCCGCCGTTATACCGGCTGGCCGGTCGAGCTGACGCTGGCCTACGCGCGCGAAAACAAAAGCCAGGCCAAGATTTTCGAGGCCCATGAGGGCAAAGAGGTCGTCGCCGGTATCGTCGTGTTGCGCCATGGTCGCGGCGCCACTTATCACATCGCCCATACCACCGCGCGCGGCCGGGGCCTGTCTGCCCATAATCTCCTGATGTGGGAGGTGATGACCTGGCTCGCGAAACAGGGCGTGGCGCGGCTCGATCTCGGCGTGATCAACACCGAGGACGCAGCGGGTCTGGCTCGTTTCAAACTGGGCACAGGCGCGCAGCTGCACCAATTGGGCGGCACCTGGGCCTATTGGGGCCCGATGGGTCGCCTGCTGCGCCCGATTGCGGCGCTGGACAAAAAGCTGATGAGCGGCGGTCTATCCAGCTACAGCTAAGGCGCGCCGCCCATTGTGGCGCGCCTTCCTCCCTTCCACGCCTCCCGCGACACAGGCATCTCTGCAGGCCGGGCCCAAGGATCACGCTGGACAGTCCGCTGTCGGCATGGTTATCTGAACACATGTTCATTTACCGATGTTCACGAACATCGATCCTTGGGAGGGGACAGTCTCATGCAATTGTCGCAAACCGCCGCCGTCATCACCGGCGGGGCTTCGGGTCTGGGCGAGGCCACGGCCCGTCATTTTGCCGCCAACGGCGCGCAGGTCACCCTGCTGGACCGCGATGTGGAACGCGGCCAGGCGGTCGCTGCCGAGATCGGCGGCCATTTCGCTGAAACCGACGTCACCGATGAAGCCTCCGTGGCCGCAGCTATGACCCATGCCAGCCAGCAGATGGGCAAGATCAACGCCTGTGTGAACTGCGCGGGCATCGCCCTTGGCATCAAAACCGTGGACCGCGACGGCGCCCATCCGCTGGATGCCTATCAGCGCACCATCGACATCAACCTGGTTGGCACCTTCAATGTGGCCCGCTTGGCCGCGGTTGAGATCGCCAAATGCGACGCCGCCGAGGATGGCGGTCGCGGCGTTATCATCAACACGGCCTCCATCGCCGCCTTCGACGGCCAAAAAGGCCAGGCCGCTTATGCCGCCTCAAAGGGGGGCGTGGTTGGCATGTGCCTGCCGATGGCGCGCGATCTGGCGTCCTCCGGCGTGCGGGTGATGACCATCGCACCGGGGATCTTCATGACACCGATGCTCGCGGGCCTGCCGGAAGAGGTGCAGCAGCAACTGGCCGCAGATGTGCCCAACCCCGCACGTCTGGGCGACCCGGCGGAATACGGCCGACTGGCGGGCTTCATCGTTGAAATGGGATACCTCAACGGCGAAGTGATCCGCCTTGATGGCGCGCTGCGGATGCGCTGACCTTTACGCGCAGCCAAACACAACGCGCGGAGCCGGGCAGAATGTTAACCCTTTCTGCCCCGCCCCCAAATGGCGCAGGCTGCGCTACAAAATCCGGTAGAACGCGGCCCCGCGCCACAAGATATCCTGGCGCCCTGTTGCGTGCGCCGCGTTAACCGCCCCGCAATATGTTGCGGCAGGGTTTCGTTATTTATCAGATATTTACGGCAGGTTCTTTGACCAAATGTTTCGCGTGCGAAACATTCGGTCAGTCAGGCTGTCCTAAATCAGGCGTTAGAAATCGCCTCAATACCCCGCCCCAGCCGCCAGTCTCATCGCTGTTTCTGCCACCGCTCCAGGCCGCATAAACGAGCGGATCCCAGCGTCAGCTGCACCGCCACGACGGCTCACCCAGCGGCTTTTTCTTCCAGCTCCAGCCATTCATCTTCGGCCGCCGCCAGCTTCTCCTGCCGTTCCACCAGCGCCTCTGTGGCCTTCTTGAACTTCACAGGCTCGCGAGTGAACAGATCAGGATCTGCCATCAACTCTTGCAGCTTTGCGATCTCCGCTTCCAGCCGCGCCATCTCCCCGGGCAAAGCCTCCAGCCGGTGCTTTTCCTTGAAGCTGAGCCCCTCTTTCGGGGTCTGTTCCTGCTTGGGTTTCGGTTTGGCGGATTTCACCTTTTCCGCCTTCTCAACAGCGCCCGCCACCGGGCCGCGTTGCGACAGGTAATCGGTCCACCCACCGGCATAGGCCGTCACATTGCCCCGCCCGTCCATAGCGATCGTGGTGGTCGCGACGCGATCCAGAAAATCCCGGTCGTGGCTCACCAACAGAACGGTGCCATCATAGCTGTCCAGCAGCTCCTGCAGCAGGTCGAGCGTTTCGACATCCAGATCGTTGGTCGGCTCGTCGAGCACCAGCAAGTTCGACGAACGCGCCATCAGACGTGCCAGCAGCAGACGTGCCTTTTCACCGCCGGACAGGGACCGAACCGGGGCCCGTGCCTGCGCCTCGTCAAACAGAAACTCCTTGAGATAGCCAACCACATGTTTGGGCTGGCCGCGCACCATGACCTGATCGGCCTTGCCGGAAATCCCCAGCAACGGATCCGAGGTCAGGTTTTCCCACAGGCTCGCATCCCCATCGAGCTGATCGCGGGTCTGGTCAAACAGCGCCAGATCGAGATTGGTGCCCAGCCGCACAGTCCCCGCGTCCGCCGGTTCCAGATCCAGCAGCATTTTGAGCAATGTGGTCTTCCCAGCCCCGTTTGGCCCGACAAAAGCCACCCGGTCGCCGCGCTGCACCTTGATCGAGAAATCGCGCACCAGAGTTTTGTCACCAAAGGATTTGGTCAGCCCCTCCGCCTCGATCACCTTGCGACCCGATTTTGGACCGGACTCCAAGGCCAGTTCCGCGGTGCCCTGCCGTTTGATCTGGTTGGCGCGTTCGGCCTTCAGATCCTGCAGCGCACGCACCCGGCCCATGTTGCGTTTGCGCCGGGCGGAAATGCCCTCGACCGCCCAGCGGCTTTCGGATTTGATCAGGCGGTTCAGCTTGTGGCGCTGCTGGTCTTCTTCCTCCCAGATCTTGTCGCGCCAGCTCTCGAAATCCTCAAACCCTTTGTCCTGGCGACGCACCTGCCCCCGATCCACCCAAAGCGTGGCCCGTGTCAGAGCGCGCAGAAACGCCCGGTCGTGCGAAATCAGCACAAAGGCGGCGCGGGTCGATTTCAGCTCATCTTCGAGCCAGGTGATCGCCTCGATATCCAGGTGGTTGGTCGGCTCATCCAGCAGCATCAGATCCGGCGCTTCGGCCATCAGTTTGGCAAGTGCCGCGCGCCGCCGCTCGCCACCGGATGCGGTGGCCACGGGACGGGCGGGATCAAATTTCAGCCCCTCGCCTGCGCGTTCCACCTTGTAGAGTTCGCCCGGCTCCAGCCCGCTGGCCGCAAAATCACCAAGCGTGGCAAACCCCTCCATCTTGGGATCCTGCTCCATGTAGCCGACGGATTTGCCTGGCGGAATCACCAGACTGCCCTGATCGGCCTCCACCAAACCGGCCATCACCTTCATCAAGGTGGATTTGCCAGACCCGTTGCGCCCAACCAAAGCGACCCGGTCGCCGGGCTGCACCACAAGATCAAGATCCGCGAACACCGGATCGCCCCCAAAGGTAAGGGAGATGCCGGACATCTGTAAGAGAGGAATACGTGCCATGACAGCCAGCTAAACCGGCAGGGCGAGCGCGTCAAGAATGGCACAGTCCGCCCCGCATATCCCGAGCGGCGCGCAGTTCAGATGGGCACCGTTGGCACCGATGTCAGAGATCATCCGCGGCGCCTGGTGTCCCGCGCCGCGGCCAAGCGATTGTCAGAAGGATGTGCCAGAAAGATGTCCCAGACAGATGGGTCAGTCAGGACCGGGTATCAGACACAGCCCGCAGCCAGCGTTTGCGCGCAGGCGGAATGGCGGCGATATCCACGGCAGTAAACACATGCAGCGTGTCCAGCGCATGATCCACCACCAGATGATCGCCAACCCAGCCCCCCATAGCCAGATAGCTGCGCAGCAACGCAGGCATCTGTCGCTGGGCCTGACGCAGATCACAGGTCGGCAGTGCCAGATCCGCCAGCGGCAGATGCGGCTCCACCTGCGCAGTGATCGACCATCCATTGGGCGGCTGATGGTGGTGATACAGCTGGGTCAGCGCCTGCAGATAAGGCGCTGGATCACAACCTACAAAGGAGGTGCAACCGATCAGCATGCGCACCTGGGCGTGGTCCACCATCTGCGCCAGCGCGCCCCAGATCAGCCGCAGAATATCCGCATCCGGCCGTTCAGGGTGGATGCAAAAACGGCCCAGCTCCAGCATCGGCAGGTTCTGCGCCGTGAGCGCGGAGAGATCGTATCGACTGGCGGTATAGCTGCCCGACAGATCGGCCCCTGCAGTTGCCGCTGCGTTCCCCGCTTCAGCCGCCGTCAAGAGACAGAGCCTGCAACAGGCCACCAATTCGCCTTCATCTGTGGTTTCCACGAGCAAATGCTGTGCGGCGGCGTCAAACTGGTCCTTATCGGCCTCTGGCAGTCCAAAACACGTGGCGCGCAGCTGTTGCGCCACCGCAACCGCCGGGTCCGTTCCCGCAACCAGCCGCAATCTGTATCTGCCCTGTGCCAGGGCTGTGGGATCAAACACAAGGGACCCGCTGGCGGCTTCTGCAGGGCTGGCTGTGGTCAATGTCATTCCTGTCACCTGCCCCATTCAATTGCCCCGTTCATCTGCCCTGCTACTTAAGCTGTTGCCAGCTTTGAGACCCGTCTGACCACCCATAGGATGATTGCACAGATCCGGCGTGCCACGTGCACGGACCCCGTTTCTGGTGTTGGCACCTGAGCCGATGGCCGCTTGTCATCGACTGCGGGCTGCGCCACCCTTGCTAGGCGCTGCGCCGTTAAAAGGCCAGCGTCAATTCCGCAGCGGCCCGCCACCATCAAAGCCACCCACACAGGCAACACCCGAAAGGCGGCCCCACGCAATCGACCGCATAAAGGACAGGTTCGGACATGTCGTCATCAAGACCCAAACATCCGCCAAAATCCGTTGCCGCGCTGGACGATCTGGGCCGCGTACAACTGTCGCGCAGCTTTTTCATGCGGGATTTTCTCTATAGTGAGATCGCGCATTTCCACGGTTTGGAAAACTGGCCCGAAAATCCCGATCTGGCCATCGCCGCTGGTCGCAAGATCTGCACCGAATTGCTGGAGCCGCTGCAAGATCAATTTGGCCGGTTGGCCATCCGCTCGGCCTATCGGTCGAAAACGGTCAACGCCTTTGGCAATGCCCAACAGCGAGCGGGCAAATCCGGCTACAGCTGTTCTGCGAACGAACGCACCTATGGCTGCCACATCTGGGACGAACGCGATGCTGCCGGTCACATGGGGGCTACGGTCTGTCTGGTGGTGCCTACCTTTGTCCCGCTTTATGAGCGCGGTGTCAGCTGGACCGCGCTGGCCTGGTGGATCCATGATCACCTGCCCTACAGCAAGATGTTCTTCTTCCCAAAGAACGCGGCATTCAACCTGACCTGGTCAGAGGCCCCCGTGCGCCGCATCGACAGCTACATCAGGCCCAACAGTGGAACATTGACCAAACCGGGGATGGACAACCACAGCGGCGATCATGCGCATCTGTACCGCGATCTTGCCCCGATCCTGCGGGGCAGCGTTTAACGACAGAGGTTGATCATTACAGCCAGAGGTCCGGCGCGCAGAACGGCCAAGACCACAGTTACTCGATTAGACCACAGTTACTCGATCAAACCACCGGGGCCAAAGTTGCCGAGGCTGCCCAGCAGCTGCCGCAGGAAGGTTTTGTCCTGCACGTTGGAGCTGGTGACGCGCCGTTGCAGGGGAATCACCCGCCCCTGTTCCAGGCCATAACGTTCGATCCCGCTCACAACGCCGCGCTGATCAAAGCTGACGGCCACCAACTCACGCGAAACCGGCTTGGTCGCAGAGGCCCCACGGCGGCGCATCAGGGTTGAGACGTAGTAGTAACCACCATCGGTCAACACGCCCTCAGCGGCTGGCACCCCAATGGTTTCGGCAACGCTGTCTTTGGTGTCGACGCCAACAACCACTTCGGCCAGCATTTCCTCTGTTGGGACGTAGCCGTGTTTGGAATAAATCGGGGCGCAGGCGGTTGCAGCAAGCCCTGCCAGACCAACAACCAGGATCCGTGCCGCTGTTTTCAGCGACGATGCGTGTTTTGGTACCATGCTACTCTCTTGCCCCCCGGCTTGAATACGCCTTGGAACCGGATTACCTAAACCCGGCCTCCGGTTCAAGAAACGAAAGTTCAACAAATGTCCGAGACCACCGCATTTCGCGTCGCAGATCTGCCGCAGAATCGCGCCACCCGTTTTGATTTGCGCCCCGATTCTTCCGAGCGGGCCGCATTGGCAGAGGCCATGGGCCTGAGCGAATTGCGCAAACTGCGGTTTGCAGGCGAGCTGCGCGCCATGGGCAAAAAAGACTGGGAACTGGTCGCTGAAATCGGCGCCACAGTGGTGCAGCCCTGCGTTGTCACGCTGGATCCGGTGACCACACGCATCGATCAGCCGGTCCGCCTCCAGTTCATCGCCGGGTTGGCGTTTGACACCTCTGAGGAAGAGGTCGAGATGCCCGAGGACGACAGCAGCGAACCGCTCGGCAGTCATATTGATGTGGCTGAGGTGATGGCCGAAGCCCTCGCGCTCTATCTGCCGCAATACCCGCGCAAAGACGGCGCTGTTCTGGGGGAATCGGTTCACGCCGAAGCCGGTGTCACGCCCATGCGGGACGAAGACACCCGCCCCTTTGCCGGGCTCGCGGCCCTGCGCGACCAGCTTGACGGCGCTGCAGAAGACTGAGAATACAGCAGGAAGTCGATTCCGTCCGCACCGCCCGGACCCATCGCGAGAGGCCAGCTGCTGGCAGATCGCGGGGCAATCCAGGGTCTGTCACAGGTCTCTATAGGAGCTGTAATGGGCCAGACACGGGCTTGAGGGCCGGTTCGGACAAAAAACCGCTTGCGCCAGCGACAATTCACAGTATTTTCGCGCGCTCATCGGAATTTTGGTTGGACATCGGCGCAGCCTGGGCCTAAACGCTCGGCAGACCGATCGAAACACAAAGTGAAACGCGCCGCGGGGACAGCCCCAAGGCCCCAAGTTACAAAGGTTGAGACATGGCTGTCCAACAGAACAAAGTATCCAAGTCGCGTCGCAACAACCGCCGCGCGCACGATGCACTGGTTGCTGCAAACCCGAACGAATGCTCCAACTGCGGTGAACTGCGTCGTCCTCACCACGTCTGCCCGTCTTGCGGCCACTACGACGATAAAGAAATCGTCGCAGCTGCAAACGAGATCGACATGGACGAAGACGCGGCCTAAGCTGCGTCCGAAGCAGATTTATGGCAGGCAGGCATTTTTATGGCGGGTAAACCCGATCACAGTGATAAAGATGCCAGCCGCATAATCATTTCGGTTGACGCCATGGGCGGAGATGCCGGCCCCGCGGTTGTGGTGGCCGGTATTGCTATGTCTGCGGATAAGAACCCGGACATCGGCTTTATCCTGCATGGCCCCGAAGCCGAGCTGAAACCCCTGGTCGCCAAGAAGCGCATTCTTGACGGGCGCGTTGCCTTTCGCGATGCCCCGGATGTGGTGACCATGGAGGACAAGCCCAGCCAGGTCATGCGCAATGGCAAAGGCACGTCCATGTGGTCGGCGCTTGATTCCGTCAAACAGGGTGAAGCTGCCGGTGCAGTATCCTGTGGCAACACCGGCGCCCTGATGGCGCTGTCGATGCTGCGGTTGCGCAAGCTACCGGGTGTGAATCGCCCGGCCATCGCCATCCTCTGGCCGTCGCTGAACCCCCAAGGGTTCAACGTGATGCTGGATGTGGGGGCGGATGTGCGCGCCGACGCGCAGGATCTTCTGCAGTATGCGCTGATGGGCACGTCTTATGTGCGCAACTCGATGGACATCACCCGCCCCCGGGTGGGTCTGCTGAATGTGGGCACCGAAGAGCACAAAGGCCACGCCGAACTGAAAGAGGCGCACAGCCTGATCGCCAGCTATGCTGACGACGCCCAGTTCGAATTTGTGGGTTTTGTCGAAGGCGGCGACATCCCCGGCAATGTGGTCGATGTGATTGTGACCGACGGGTTCACCGGCAATGTCGCCATCAAAACCGGCGAAGGCACCGCAAGCCTGATGCGCACCGCGATGCGGGATGCGTTCTCCTATTCGATCCTGTCCAAAATGGCCGCTTTGTTGGCGATGACATCCCTGCGGCGCCTGTCCAAGCGGCTGGATCCACGGCGGGTCAACGGTGGGGTGTTCCTGGGCCTGAATGGCACCGTCATCAAATCCCACGGCGGGGCCGATGCAACCGGTGTGTCCGCTGCGGTGAAACTGGCATTCCGTCTTGCGCAGCAAGGCTTTGCAGAAAAACTGGCGGCGCGGGTTGCATCCTCTGCGGCGCTTACCCAAGATAACGCTGCGTCCGCTTCGCGTTCTGCCGATCCGGCAGAGTAACCGGACGCCGGTGACCAACGACGCATAGAGGCAGCAGCAAACATGACGCGACGCGCAGTTATTGCAGGAATCGGGCATTATCTCCCGGAGCGCATTGTCGAAAACGCAGAGTTTGAAGCGACGCTGGACACCACCGATGAATGGATTCGCAGCCGATCCGGTATTGAGCGGCGCCATTTCGCGGCCGAAGGCGAAACCACCTCCAACATGGCGACCAAAGCAGCGCAGAACGCTCTGGCCGATGCGGGGCTGAGCGCAGATGACATCGACGCCATCGTGGTTGCCACCTCCACCGCGGACCTGACGTTCCCCTCTGCTGCCACCATGGTGCAGGCGCAGCTGGGCATGACCCGCGGTTTTGCCTTTGACGTGCAGGCGGTGTGCGCCGGTTTTGTTTATGCGCTGAGCAATGCAAACGCGCTGGTGGCCTCTGGTCAGGCGAACCGGGTGTTGGTGATCGGGGCCGAGACCTTCAGCAAGATCATGGATTGGACCGATCGTTCCACCTGCGTGTTGTTTGGCGATGGTGCCGGCGCGCTGGTTCTGGAGGCCCAGGATGGCACCGGCCAAAGCGACGACCGCGGTATTCTGGCAACCGATCTCAATTCCGACGGCCGCTACAAGGATCTGCTTTATGTGGATGGCGGCGTGTCCACGCAGAACACCGGGCATCTGCGGATGCAGGGCAATCAGGTGTTCCGCCATGCGGTGGAAAAACTGGCCTCCACAGCGCATACCTCGCTTGAGCGCGCAGAGCTGAGCGCGGATGACGTGGATTGGATCGTGCCGCATCAGGCCAATATCCGCATCATCCAGGGCACTGCCAAAAAGATGGGTCTGCCCATGGAGAAAGTTGTAGTCACCGTTCAGGATCACGGCAACACCTCCGCGGCCTCCATCCCGCTGGCCCTGTCGGTTGGCAAATCCCGTGGTCAGATCAAACCTGGCGATCTGATCGTGACGGAGGCCATTGGCGGCGGTCTCGCCTGGGGATCCGTGGTGCTGCGCTGGTAACAGGGTAGCTGCGACATTGCGAAGGGTCTCGCGGCGGCTCCTGCTCTGGTCCTTCGCCTCCTGTTCGCGCGGTTTCTGGCTGGTATCAGACAGGTGGCAACCTGCGCTCAACGCTCAGCCTCACACCGCCACAGTTTTGGGCCAGATCGTGCTCCAAACAGGTGGTTCGGCCAAAACCCGCGAAGGATGCTGCCATAAAGGTCACTTTTGGCGGCCGATTAACGGAGCACGCCCGGTGATGCAATTCATTGATATTGACAGCTAAATTCCCCGCGCCATATGCTTTATGAAACAATGGGGATAGTCATGGGCGAAAAAACACTTACACGAATGGACCTGAGTGAAGCTGTATTCCGCGAAGTCGGACTGTCGCGAAACGAAAGCGCACAGCTGGTCGAAAGCATGTTGCAGCATATGTCTGACGCGCTGGTAAAAGGCGAACAGGTGAAGATTTCGTCCTTCGGCACCTTCAGCGTGCGCGACAAATCTGCCCGCGTTGGCCGCAATCCCAAGACCGGCGAAGAGGTGCCCATTCAGCCCCGCCGGGTGTTGACCTTCCGCCCGTCTCATTTGATGAAAGACCGGGTTGCTGGCGGCAACCGAAAGTAACGGTCTGATACCACAGGACAAATTTTCAAATGTCAAAATCACCGGATGCCTTTCGCACGATTAGTGAAGTTGCGGAATGGTTGGGGATCCAGGCGCATGTTCTGCGGTTCTGGGAAAGTAAGTTCAACCAAATCAAACCGGTGAAACGTGCAGGCGGGCGACGCTATTATCGTCCGGCCGATGTCGATTTGCTCGGCAGCATCAAAGGGTTGCTGCATGACCACGGGCTGTCGATCAAAGAGGTGCAATCGCTGTTGCGCGAGGCCGGTCCCACCGGTCTTTCGACCCATCTTGAAGCGATGAACCGCGGCGAGCGCCCGGCTCTCGGCGCAGCGTCCGTTGGGGAGGCGCCTAGCGAGGTGTAAGTGCCGGATGTAATCTCCCCAAAAGGGGCGTTTGAAATTTCCCCAGTTGGTAGCGTCCTGGGCGATTTTTGAACCTTAAATATTCAAAAATCGAACGGGGCGCGGGCCGTTAAGCTCGAAGCTCAAGAAGAAGG
>NZ_JAJDWC010000083.1 GCF_022825805.1 Phaeobacter sp. | reverse complement strand
CCTTCTTCTTGAGCTTCGAGCTTAACGGCCCGCGCCCCGTTCGATTTTTGAATATTTAAGGTTCAAAAATCGCCCAGGACGCTACCAACTGGGGAAATTTCAAACGCCCCTTTTGGGGAGATTACATCCGGCACTTACAGCGGCAGGCAGGCCTGGAGTTTGATGTATCCGTCGCCCGTGTTGACGAGGCGGCCATCAAAGCAGCGCTGCTTGCCGAGGATGCATCGCCGCGCGATATCGCGGATGCACTTGCCGAGGCGAAGGCGCGCAAGGTCAGTTCTAAGTTTCCCGGAGCCTTGGTTCTGGGCTGCGATCAGGTCTTAGACTTTAATGGAAAATTGTTATCAAAACCCAAAGATCCAGAAGACGCGCTGCAGCAGTTGAAACAAATGCGCGGAAAACAGCACAGCTTGCTCTCTGCCGCGGTGATTTATCGCGACGGTGAACCCCTCTGGCGAGAGGTTGGGCAGGTTCGCTTGCGGATGAGAATGAGTTCGGATCGCTTCCTGCGGAACTACATCGATCGCAATTGGGACAGCATACGCCACGCTGTCGGCGCCTATAAGCTCGAAGAAGAAGGTGTGCGCCTGTTTACAAAAGTGGAGGGCGATTATTTCAATGTTCTTGGTTTGCCACTATTGGAACTACTCAATTATCTCGCCGGTCTGGGAGCAATCGAACAATGAGTGAAGCAAAGGTCCCTCTGGCTGGTGTGATCGGCAACCCCATTAGCCATTCACGGTCCCCTTTGGTTCATGGGCATTGGCTCCGCAAATATGGGATCGCGGGTCATTATGTGCCGATCCATGTGGAAGCGGACGACCTGGAAACCGTGCTCCGCAGCATGCCCAAGATGGGGTTTGTCGGCGCAAACGTGACCATTCCTCACAAAGAGAAGATTATGGAGATCGCCGATCAGGTCACCGATCGCGCGACCCTCATCGGGGCTGCGAATACTCTGATCTTTCGTCCAGATGGTTCCATTCTTGCTGATAATACAGATGGGTACGGGTTCATTACCAATCTCCAGCAGTCTGCGCCTGATTGGGATCCTAAATCCGGTCCAGCGGTCGTATTTGGCGCTGGCGGTGCAAGCAGAGCAGTCATTGCGTCATTGTTGGAAGCGGGTGTTCCCGAAATCTTGTTGAGCAACCGAACCCGCGAACGCGCGGACCAGTTTCGTGTTGAATTTGGATCACGTATTCAGGTCGTGGAATGGGTTCAGGTTGGTAATGTGGTGGAACAGGCCAAATTGGTCGTGAACACCACGTCGCTTGGCATGGTGGGCAAGCCCAGGTTCCGGGTCCCACTGGATGGGTTGCGCAAAGACACGGTGGTCACTGATCTAGTCTATACGCCTTTGAAAACGGATATGCTGCAATGGGCCGAAGAGGCCGGATGCACCACCGTTGATGGCTTGGGCATGTTGCTCCATCAGGCTGTCCCTGGCTTTGAACGCTGGTTTGGCACCCGACCAGAGGTAGATGATGCCACCCGTGCGGCGGCGCTTGCATGACGTTTGCTTTGGGTCTCACCGGTTCCATTGGCATGGGAAAAAGCACAACAGCGCAGCTGTTTGCGGATGAGGGCTGCGGTATCTGGGACGCTGATGCGGCAGTGCACCGTCTGTATGATGTCGGTGGTGCTGCAGTCGCGGCGCTTGCTGCAAAATTCCCCTACGCAATCGTCGATCAAAAGATCGATCGCGCTGCCCTGCGTGACATCATCAGCAAAGACCCGTCATCGCTGGCCCAGATTGAAGCAATCGTGCACCCGTTGGTTGCCGCAGATCGCGCTGATTTTCGGGCATCAGCGGCAGAAGAAATTCTGGTGTTCGATATTCCGCTGTTGTTTGAAACCGGAGGACACACATCGATGGATGCGGTGGCCTGCGTCTGGACCGATCCAGCAACACAGCGGCAGCGGGTCATGGACCGCGGCACCATGACGGTTGAGCAATTTGAGCAGATCCTGCAAAAACAGATGCCGATAGAAGAGAAAAAGTCGCGGTCGGATTATCTCATTCAGACGGACAGTCTTGATCATGCGCGCCAACAGGTGCGTGATATTCTGAACGCCATCAGGAAGCAGCTGCACCATGCGTGAAATCGTTCTCGATACCGAAACCACAGGTTTTGATCCGTTTTCTGGCGACAGGATCGTCGAAATCGGTGCTGTTGAGTTGCTCAATCACATGCCCACGGGTGAGACATTTCATGTCTACATCAATCCCGAACGGTCGATGCCATCAGAGGCCTTTGGCGTTCATGGGATCGGTCCAGACCTGCTGGAGCCACCGCAACAACCGGCTCCGGGCGCGGTGACGCTGCGCGACAAACCTGTCTTTGCCAAGGTTGGTCAGGGGTTTGTCGATTTCGTCCGCGATTCAAAGATGGTCATTCACAATGCCTCCTTTGATATGAAGTTCCTGAACTATGAGCTGGACCGCATGGGGTTGGCAAAACTGCCGATGGATCAGGCGGTCGATACGCTGACCATGGCGCGGCAACGCTTCCCAGGCTCGCCGGCAACACTGGATGCGTTGTGTCGGCGGTTCAATATCGACAATAGCAACCGGACCCTCCACGGAGCTCTGTTAGACTCCGAAATTCTAGCAGACGTGTATCTGGAATTGATTGGCGGTCGTCAGCCTGACTTTGGGCTGTCAGCCGTTAAGACGTCCAAACCCGGCGTTACCGCCACCGACGATTGGCGCCCGACCCCACGCACATCGCCACTGCCCTCCCGCTTGACGGAGCAGGAAGAGCAGGCCCATGCAGCTTTTGTTGCCAAAATGGGTGAAAACGCCCTTTGGGCCGGTAAGAGCGAATAACAAAAAACGCCGCTCGGTTGGAGCGGCGCTTTCTATGGTAGTCTTTTGCAGCGTTACTGCGTTGGGGCCTCGGCCGCGGCAGCGCTGGCCTGTTGGCGGCGTGCCAATTCGTTGCGGTAGATAGCGACGAAATCGATGTTGTCGAGGTTCAACGGCGGGAAGCCGCCGTCACGTGTGACGTCTGACACGATCCGACGCAGGAACGGGAACAGCATCCGCGGGCATTCAATCAGCAGGAAGGGATGCAGCTGATCTTCCGCGATGCCGGAAATGTTGAAAATGCCGACATATTCCAACTCCAGAACAAACAGGACAACTGCGCCATCTTTGCTCTTGGATTCAATGTTCAGCTTTGTGATGACTTCGTACTGGTTTTCGGTTGGACGCTTTTTCGCATCAAGCGCAACCTGGACGCTTACATCCGGCTGTACATCGGCGCCGACACCTTTTTGTGCCATGACATTCTCGAAAGACATGTCGCGGATATACTGACCGAGGACATTCATCTGGACCTGCGGTTGCTGCACGCCCTCGTTTGCGCTGTTTTCAGCCATGAAGCTACTCCTAAACTCTGTTCAGGACGTGCTTATCAGCTTGCATGCCGTATCTCAACGGGCGTTGCGCGGCTCACTTCACCCAGCCCGATGGTCCTTTGCGCGGCTGTTCAGGTTTGACCTCTTCGTAGTCACCATCGATCACATCTGCGTCGGGTCGCGGGCTGTTTTGGCCAGGATAGGTCCGCCCGTGCATGGCACCTGGGCCCATCTGGAATTGCGCCACAGTCACTTTGGATCGGATGTATCTATAAACGCCCATGCGAATTTTCGGAACCAGCAGGGCAAAGCCGACAGCATCCGTGAAAAAGCCCGGTGTGAGCAACAGAGCGCCGGCAAAAAGGATCATTGCCCCATGGGCCAACGGCTCTGTTGGGTCATTGAGCTGTTGAAAGGAATTCCGCAGCTGACCCATCGCCAGCCGGCCCTGTGTTCGGACCAACCATGTTCCCAGAACGGCCGTCATCACCACAATGGCGAGCGTTGGCCACAGCCCGATTGTCCCCCCAACCTGGATGAAAAGGGCGATTTCAAGGATCGGGACCATGAGAAAAGCTAGAAAAAGATACATTTACAGATTTCCTAGAACTTATGTGGGAAGGTGGACTTGCTCCCACCCGTCACCTACATAAGGCTGGAGCATAAAAGTTTCAAACGAAGCACGAACATCTACCGTAGAGGTCAATATGGAGTCGCCTGTGATTCAGCTTTTGGTTTTGGCCGGCATTGCCGTCTTTCTGATCCTGCGCCTTAAAAGTGTCCTTGGCACGCGCGAAGGGTTCGAAAAGCCTGCAGTACCGCAAGCCGACCCGTCCCCCAGACGGCGTGACTTTGAGGTGATCGAAGGTGGCCCTGATCAAGATATCGTTGATTATGTTCCCGAGGGCAGCGCCCAGGCGAACGATCTGGCTGCGATGAAAAAGGCGGAACCCCAGTTCGAAGTACGGGAGTTTGTTCAGGGTGCGCGCGGCGCCTATGAAATGATCCTCATGGCGTTCGAGCGAGGCGATCTGAATGATATTGAACCCTTCCTTGCAGAAGACGTCTTCGACAGTTTTGTGACCGCCGTGTCGCACCGCGAAGATCAGGGGCTGACTATCGAAGCGGAATTTGTGGGCGTGCGTGAAACCACTTTGGTCGATACCAGCTTTGATCCGGCAACCGGTGAAGCCCAGGTGACGATGCGATTTGTCGCTGAGCTGACCTCGGTTGTGCGTGATCGCGGTGGTGACATCATCGAAGGCGATGCAAACACTGTAAAACGTCAGAAAGACACCTGGGTCTTTGGGCGTACAATGGGCAGCTCTGATCCCAACTGGTTCCTTGTTGCAACGGACGCGTGATGGCCAGGTTTCAGCGGCTGATTTATGCGCTGGCCCTTTGGGCTGGCGCATCTGCTTTTTGGCAGCCGGCTTTTGCTGAAACCACCATCAAAATGTTGTCGTTTGATCAGCTTGAGGGCTGGGAGAAAGACAACCACGAAGCAGCGCTGACTGCCTTTCTGCAAACCTGCCGCGACCTCAAAGATCCTGATTGGCGGGCCCTGTGCGCCTTGGCAAAAGATCAGGACGCAAGCGCCGCCAAAGGGTTCTTTCAGCTATTTTTCCGGCCTGTGCTGATCGAAGATGGCAAACCTGCTCTCTTCACAGGGTATTTTGAACCAGAATTGTCAGGGTCGCGCCACCCGACAGCGCGCTACCGTTATCCAGTTTATCGGCAGCCACCTGAAGCAAAGAGAACTGATGTGTGGCTATCGCGCCGAGAACTGCTCAACAGCGGTGTGATGGATGGGCGTGGGCTCGAAATCGCTTGGGTGGACGACCCGGTCGAGCTGTTTTTCCTTCAAATCCAAGGCTCAGGTCGCATTCGGCTGCCGGATGGTTCGTCAATTCGTGTGGGTTACGGCGGCGCAAACGGCCATGATTACCGATCGATCGGAACAGAACTGGTTCGTCGTGGTGTCTACAGCATTCATCAGGTTAGTGCTGCGGTGATCAAAAACTGGGTGCGCCGTAATCCTGTCGCCGGCGAGGAACTGCTCAACCACAATCCGTCCTATGTGTTCTTTCGGGAGGTCAGCAAGGTGCCTGCCAACGCTGGACCACTGGGGGCCATGAACCGATCAGTGACCACGCTTCGCAGCCTTGCAGTGGATCCGCGCTACACGCCGCTTGGTGCGCCTGTGTGGGTCGAAAAAGATGGTGCAGATCCAATGCGTAGATTGATGATTGCGCAAGATACTGGCTCAGCCATCAAGGGCGCGCAGCGAGCGGATATATTCTTTGGCAGCGGTGATGATGCTGGCGCGGCAGCCGGGAAACTGCGCGATCCAGGCCGAATGGTGGTGTTGTTACCGATCCAAAGGGCCTATGCGCTGTTGCCGGAGGACTACTGATGACCCGGCGCAAACTGACAGCTGATGAAATCGACCTGTGGCAGCGCGTTGCCAAACAGGCAGAGCGTCTGCATCCCCAAACCTATGCCGCGCCCATAAGCCCACCATTGTCACAGGGCGAGCCTGCCAAAGCGTCGGACACACCTGCGACGACATTTACCCCGGAACTGTTCGAAGTTGGCATAAACGCTAAACCGAAATCCCCCAAACATGATCTGAAACCCAGCGTTTCGGTTGGCTTGAAAGCGGCTCCTTTGCAGATGGATGGCAAAGCCTATCGCAAAATGACCCGTGGGAAATTGCGACCAGAGGGCAAATTGGATTTGCATGGCATGCGCATCGATACCGCACATCCTGCATTGGTTCGGTTTGTGATGTCTGCACACAGCACCGGCAAACGGCTGGTTCTGGTCATTACTGGTAAGGGCAAAGATCGCGATGAACCCGGCCCAATGCCTGTGCCGCGTGGGGTTCTGCGGCACCAAGTGCCGCAATGGTTGTCCCTGCCCCCGTTATCATCGGTGGTTATGCAAGTGACCCCTGCACATATCAGCCATGGGGGTGGCGGAGCCTACTACGTGTATCTGCGACGCAGTCGGTAGATTGGATCAACGATCCTCAGAGCGAAACGCGTCCTGACTGTACGCCTCTGACAAGGTCAGCTCCACCGCTTTGCGTTCGTTACTGCGGTCCGTTCCGATGACAAGTCGCCCTGGTAGGATGCGTTGTAGTGGCACGGCATCTCTGTCGAAACTGGCAGAGGCTTCTCGCGCTGCGCTCAGGATAGACAAAACCGCAGGCGATGTGGCTGCCACAAAATGTCCTGATGCGGCGGTGTCGGCGTATTCGGTGGTATCGACAACCTGGATGGGCAATTCGGATACATCCTCTAGGGATGCAAGATTGCCAAGCCGGCCCCGATTGTGCGTGCCGCGCAAGCGCTGTGAGAGATTGAGCACGTTGTCCTTTCGGGACACCATGACAATGAAAGGCTCTGGTGGCGGATCAATGCGCCGCATCTGGCTGCGAAAAACTTCGACATCAAGGTCAGGGGACATCAAAACCACAGCACCAAGGTTTGAGCTGCTCCAACCGGGGGTTTTGATATCGATCTGGCGCAGCGTTTCCATGACCAATTGCGATCCCATCGAATGTGCCACCAGAACGACCCGATTTGAGGGACCCGGTTTGAGATTGCGCAACAGATATTCCAGGCCATCGCGCGCAAACAGCACGCTGTCGCCGTCATATGCGTAGCCAAGCGGTGTGCCCTGGCTGGGCCAGGAATAGATGATCGTGGATCCAGGAATGCCGATATCGGTGCTCAGCTGCGCAGCACGAAAGGCGGTTTCTGGCTGGGTGGAGTTGAACCCATGCACAAATACGGTCACATCCCGCTCATTGGGGGGATATGCCGCCAGATCCGCTGCGACGCGTGTGTTCAAGCTGTCCATATGCGGCAGGCGATGGCGGCCCGCCATGACAAATTCGCTGTTGGGATCTGGATCTGCATAGCCGAAATCCAAGCGACCTGGCTGATGGTTTGGTGGGACTGACACAGTCAATTCCAGAAGATCAACGTCGTCGGATCGTTGTGGTCCATAGGTACCGTCGTCTAACGGTTCCCGCGTCGTGACGGCAAAAACAGTTTTTGCTGTGCCAACCTGCAGCGCCTCCGGAACGGTGGGCGAAAACGATCTGTCCGCACATCCCGCCAGCCCCATGATCAGCAAGCAAAACGCAAAAACACGACGGGTTGTCAGCATAGCGGCACCAAGAAAACCATAGCGGCAGGCTACTGTTACGGTGCCGCTATGTCCACGTATGAGATCCAGTAAACAGCGGTTACAAGACGTATCGGCTGACGTCCGCGGATTTGGTCAACTCGCCAAGGTTCTTCAGCACAAAATCAGCATCAACGGTGATTTCCTCGCCGGCTTTGTCAGGTGCTGAGAAGGACAATTCTTCAAACACCCGTTCAATCACAGTGTAGAGACGACGGGCACCGATATTCTCGATGGTTTGGTTCACCTCGGCTGCGATTTTCGCCAACGATGCGATGCCATCTTTGGTGAATGTCACGGTCACATCTTCTGTGCCCAGAAGCGCGGAGTACTGCAGCGTCAGCGCGTTATCCGTTTCGGTCAGAATGCGCACGAAGTCTTCTTCGCTGAGGGCGCGCAGGTTGACCCGGATCGGCAAACGTCCCTGAAGCTCCGGCAGCAGATCAGAGGGCTTGGCAATATGAAACGCACCGGAGGCGATGAACAGGATATGGTCGGTCTTGATCGGACCGTGTTTTGTCGAAACCGTGGTTCCCTCGATCAACGGCAACAGATCGCGCTGCACCCCTTCGCGGCTGACGTCGCCGCCACGGGCATCCTGGCGCGCGCAGACCTTGTCGATTTCATCCAGGAAGACGATCCCGTTCTGTGCAACGGATTCCAGCGCCGCTTTGGTCACCGTTTCATCGTCCAGCAGTTTGTCTGCTTCTTCCCCGATAAGAACCTCATAACTGTCGGCAACGGTCATCTTTTTGCGGGTCGTGCGGCCACCCATGGCTTTGCCAAACAGATCACCCAGGTTCATCATGCCCATGTTGGCACCGGGCTGGCCGGGAATTTCAAACATTCCGCCCATCGGATTGGAACTGTCGGTGATCTCCAATTCGATCACTGTATCGTCCAGCTCACCTGATTTCAGTTTTTTGCGAAACATTTCGAGGGTCGCCTCGCGTGCATCGTCGCCGGCGATCGCCTTCAACACACGGTCTTCGGCGGCTTTGCGGGCTTTGGCCTTTACATCATCGCGCATGTGTTCACGTGTTTGCACGATGGCGACATCAACCAGATCCCGGATGATCTGCTCCACATCGCGGCCCACATATCCAACCTCGGTGAATTTTGTCGCTTCGACTTTGATGAAGGGCGCGCGCGCCAATTTTGCCAGCCGGCGAGAGATTTCGGTTTTCCCGACACCGGTGGGTCCGATCATCAGAATGTTCTTTGGATAGACTTCATCACGCAGGTCATCGCCCAGTTGCTTGCGGCGCCAACGGTTTCGCAAGGCCACAGCAACCGCGCGTTTGGCATCGGTCTGCCCGATGATGAAGCGGTCCAATTCCGAAACGATTTCGCGGGGGGTCAGGTCAGTCATGTGATCATCTTTCTTGTTTCCATAGGAAACTAGTGATGGGGCGGAAAAACACAAGGTGATCACGGAATGCTCACGCGGTAACCCACAATAAACACGGCAGATAATACGGCGGTGAGGTGCGGTTTCTTTTCGATCTGGAACCTGAACAGATGAGGCAAGCGTTTTGAAGAGGAGACACAAATGCTGAACCGCCGCTCTTTCTTTGCTGCCGCCGCAGCGACCACTGCCACCCTGGCGATTTCCGGTGCAACCGCTGCCGTTGCCGGTGGGGCAAAGGGCACATTTGAAGGCCTTTCCAACCACATCACCACCGGTGGCGTGAAAGTGGTTAAGGAAAACGGCCGCTACATTGTTGAGCTTGCTGATGACTTTTCCCTTGATGGGGGTCCGGATCCGCGCGTCGCATTTGGCAAAGATGGCACCTACGATCCAGAGACAAAGCTGGGTGCTTTGCTGAACCTGACTGGCAAACAGCGCTATGCAGTGCCCCCAACATTGGACATCTCAGCCCACAACGAAGTGTACATCTGGTGTGAAGTTGCCGGCGTGCCGTTGGGTGTTGCGAAGATCAAATAAGACCCGTTTCAGGGACGCGAAGGGCCAGAGAATTTCTCTGGCCCTTTATGCAAACACTATGTCGCTGATCCTGCATCAATGGGCCGGCGGTAGGCGGTTCACCGGCAGGACATGAGCCAACGGTGCCATGAGCCAGGCCCTGATCCGCGCCCAAAATGCGCCAAGCAAGACCAGGAATAGTCCGAGCAAGAGAATGGTCATCGCCGCGCCTTCGCCGTCGAAAACCGTAGCGGCAAGGGTGACGATGTAGCCGATTGCTGCGATCAGGAATGAGCGGCGATCAATCACGATTGCCACAACGGCAAAGGCGAGCAGCACGGCCAACAACGCCATATGCGCCTGTGATGTTTCACGTTCCAGCAAGCTGAGCGCAATGGTGTTGACCAGCGCAGGGGCCGCCACCACATGCAGCCAAAACGCCTGAGCGGAGCGTCTGGTGACCCTGTGGGGATCGCTGAGATCAAACATCATTGCAGCTGCAAAAACCCCCAAGCCAACCAGCAATGTGACCCATGCAAACGGGCCAGATGCTGAAAACAGGAAGAGATCTGAAAAACCGGAGGGGCTGCCCACCTGCTGGGCTGCGATCATCAGCGCGATTGCAAACACCCCAAGCGCCATCAGAGCCATCGCAAAGGGCACGCGAAACCGTAGCCAGAACAGGCCAATGGCTGCTGTGGTCAGGGCCATGGGCAAAACCAGGCTGGAATAGTCATTCTGTATCAGCATGAAAACTTGGGAAAATTCCGCCGTCATGCCGATGGAGGCGTTGATCGTCCACAGGATGGAGAGCGCAATAGCAGGCGCAACCATGCGGCGGCGGCGGATGAAATATTCACTCAGCACCCAAAGGATCATCGCTCCGATAATCGACCACATCGTGGCCTTTTCCAGCACGCCGCCCAAGTTGTTGGCGACAGACAGCCCAGTGACCGCACCCCAGCCGGTCGCCAAGATAATCAAACCGATCACGATGAAAATCTCGTTGAATCCGCGAAACAATTCAAACGGCTCATCACCAGGTGACAGCTTCTCGCGTGCATTACGCCGACTGTGGGCCAGTGCTGTGAGTGATGCGGCCTGCGCTTCGCTCAGCAATCCTGAGCCGACGGCGGCGCGAATATCATCCTGGTCGATTTGGCTCATATCACGTTGCCTTGCGGATGCGTTCGACGGTCAGACGACCGTTCGTGTAAACGCAGATATCTGCGGCAATCGCCATGGCATCGCGTGCCACCGCTTCGGCGTCGCGGTCACTGTCGTACAATCCACGTGCCGCCGCCAAGGCAAAGTTCCCACCCGACCCGATGGCTGCAACGTTGTGCTCTGGCTCCAGAACGTCGCCTGCTCCGGTGATCACAAACAAATCGGATCCATCGCTCACGATCAGCATGGCTTCCAATTTTTGCAGATACTTGTCCGTGCGCCAGTCTTTGGCCAGTTCCACGCTTGCGCGGGCCAATTGTCCGGGGGTGGCTTCCAGTTTTGCTTCCAGCCGTTCCAGCAGGGTAAAGGCGTCAGCGGTAGAGCCCGCAAAACCGACCACAACGTCAAATCCACCTGGTGAAAGGCGGCGCACCTTGCGGGCGGTTCCCTTGATCACCGTCTGCCCCAATGAGACCTGCCCGTCGCCGGCGATGACCACTTCATCGTCTTTCTTTACACCAATAATCGTTGTGCCGTGCCAACCGGGGAATTGATCATCTGCCATTTTGGTCTCCTTATATGCGGGCAATATGGGCATGGCAGCCCGTCAGCTCAACCGGGTGCTATCCGCTGGAGCCATGAGGGATCAAGAGGATAGCGCGCTCCAAGCTATATCGCGGCCGCATAGAAGCATTGCGCTCAGCGGGTCAACATCCCTTTGATGTCGTGAAGTTGAGGGGTGAGCCCGTGGAGATGTTATGCACAAATTGCAAGGCGGAGCTGTCAAACCGGCAATTGTGAGACTAAGTTGGCCATCCTATCTGAGGCCTACAACCGACAAGGGGTCGGCTGTTTCTTACAAGGAAAGCGCCAATGGCTACCACTGCAAATATCCATGCGCCGCTCGGAGCAGTTACTCTTCTCCGCCTGGTGGACGCAGTCTACACTGTTAAGTCTTCGATCCTGTCCTGGAAAGAAGCACGTGACACCCGCAACGCCCTGTCTCAGCTGACGGATGTTCAATTGGACGACATCGGTCTGACCCGCGCGGAAATCGCACGTTTCTAAGGTTTCGATATCATTCGAATAAGATAGGCCGCTCATTTCGGGCGGCTTTTTCTTTTTTATCGTTCAGTCAATCTGTAGTTCTTGGCCTGGTCGGGCAGCCAGGCTTCGATGGCTGCGGTTGCTACGACATGTTTGCTGTCAGGTCCGTCTGATACGTCCAATCCCCCCTTCACGGCCCGCACGGTTGCGCGTCCGCGTGGCAGGTCTGCCGCGACAGCAGCGCAATCTACCCTGTCAGGTTCCTGAACGCCGATGGTGACATCAACGCGCATTTCCGTGTGATCAATACCAAGTTTCGCAAAAAGTGTGATCGAGGAGTGATGCAAAGCGTCCTGAACCGCCCGCTTTGCCGCTTTCGTGTAGTCTTGACCATAAAGATCGTTTCCGGTTCCCATTTCGAGAATGATGCGTTTTTCAGTCATCAGACCGGCTCCATGTCAAAAGATACGATAATCGCGGCGTTGGCGATCACGGTGTGGCCTTCATCTGGCTTGGCGATGTCCAGTCCACCTTTGGTGATGTGAATTTCGGGTTGCCCGTAGGGAAAGATCTTTTTCAGCTCCTCACGGTCCACGGCATCTGGATTTTGAACGCCGATTTCCGCCCGGATCTGCATGGCATCTTTGGGAAAGTCAAAGAGCTCGGCAACGCTGACCGAATTGTGCCAAAGCGCATCTTTGATCGCTCGTTTTGCCGCTTCGGTATAGTCATGTCGGCGCAGCGAGGTTCCCATACCAAATTCGACCAGCACGCGTGTCTGTGTCATGTCGTTCCTTTCCAAAGGGGTGGCAAAGAAAAGGCGCCCCATTGGGACGCCTCACCTATGTTTGTCATCGCTGATCAGCGATCAGATGGACTCGTCAATCCAGCTTTGCAGTGCGGCCTTTGGGGCAGCGCCTGCGCGGTTGGAGACGACCTGACCATCCTTGAAGATGAACAGCGCCGGGATACCGCGCACGCCCATGGCAGCCGCGGCATTTGGGTTGCTGTCGACGTCGACCTTGGCAATCTTGACCTTGTCGCCGTATTCAGCCGCCAGCTCTTCCAGAGCCGGGCCGATTTGTTTGCAGGGGCCGCACCATTCGGCCCAGAAGTCGACCACAACGGGGACTTCGGAATTTTTCACTTCAGCATCGAATGTATCGTCGGTTACGGCAACGGTGGACATTGGAATGTCTCCATAGAGTGTGGCAGTTGGTGTCAGAACCTATGAATGGCTTAACAGATCGTCAAGGCATCTGCCGCCGCTGAAACGCGGATGACACAAGTTCGTGTGGCAACCACATGAGCGTGGCGGTCCGGGTCCAGACCAATCCTGTTTCAATATGCTTGTCCGGATAGATCTGCCTTAAGGCATGCGCATAGGCCCCCATCTGCCGCAGCAGCCCATCAGGGCAATTTTCAGGATCGGTTGGCACCGTTGCGTTTGATTTGAAATCAATCGCCTGGACCCTGTCTTCTGTCACCAATAGGCGATCAATAACCCCATGTAGGCGCCGGTCATCCAACATGACCGTCACAGCGACCTCCGTCATCGATTGCGCACCAAAGAAATGCGCCAGTTCGGGTGCGGTAAGAACCCTGGTTGCTTCGGCCAGCAGGTTTTCGGTTTCCGGGTGATCAGCCAGCAGGTTTTTGGCAACAAGAGGCCATTGGTCGCGATCTGGGACTTGCGGCAGATATTCCAACAACTTGTGCAAACGAGACCCGCGGGCCTTGGCTTGTTCTTCGTCCTGGCCCAGATCCCCAGCGAGCGCTTTGGCTCCGCCCAGCTCTGACGGGCTGATCGTCGCGGGCGGCGCCACATAGACGGGTGGCTGGGTCTGAAATACATCCGGCAGCTTTGGTGGAATGACCTCTGGTGTGAGCTCTTGGTGAAATGGCAGCCCCTCCCAATCGCCATGCTCCAGACGCAGCCCCTCGCCATGGCCAGTATCATACGGCGTGGCGCCGCTGGTCTGCATCGCCTGCTCGACCCGCTGATACCAGCTGTCACCGTCTTTCGACAAATCACCTGCTGCGGCGACGATCAGCCATTTCTCTGCACGTGTCAGCGCCACATAGAGCAGGCGCTGGCGCTCGTTGTGTTGTTTGTCCTGCGCAAGGTTGCGTGCGGCCTGCATCACCTCTGGCATCTGTGCGCTGGGCAGTTTCCAGATAGCCTCGCCATTGGCGCGCATGATCTCTTCGTCGCGGGGTGCGCGGCGTTTTGCAGTATCCGGCAGGATCACGATGGGCGCCTCAAGCCCCTTTGATCCATGCACGGACATCACCCGGATCATATTGCCCGCTGCACCCATCTGGCGTTTGATTTCGAGATCATCGGTCTGCATCCAGACCAGAAACCCAGTGAGGCTCGGGATGTCGGAGCGTTCATAGGCCAATGCCTGGCTGAGCAGCGCGTTGATGCCATCCTCAGCCTCTGGCCCCAATCTACCCAAGAGACGTTGACGGCCTTGGTGTCTGGTCAGAATGCGTTCAATCAGATCATAGGGCCGCAGAAAATCTGTCTGCCCCCGCAGATCGTTGAGGATGGCCATTGTGGCTGGATATTCATCTGCGCGGTCACGCAGTGCTTTCCACAGATGGCTGCCGCCTTCGCGACGATGGGCGAGATCAAACAGGCTTTGTTCATCCCACCCAAACAGGGGGGATTTCAGCGCCGCAGCAAGCGACAGTGAATCTTCGGGCGTGGCGAGGAACGACAAAACTGCGGCGATGTCTTTGACGGCAAGTTCAGCACCAACCTTGAGCCGGTCTGCCCCCGCGATGGGCAAGCGCGCTGCTTTGCAAGCGCGGATGATTTCGGAAAACAGTTCCGAGCGTCTCTGCACAAGGATGAGAAAATCACCCGGCTGTACCGGACGCCGCCGATAGCTGCCGCGTGTCGGCCCATCCTCGGGCAGCGTCACGCCCGTGTCGATCATCTCCTTGATGGTGCTGGCGATCCGATCAGCCAGGATGACACTATGGTGGCGCGCGCTTGGTCGATCAACAGGATCTGTCCAATCGCGCTCTTCCTCGGCCTCGACCTTTTCCACCACTGGCCAAAGATCAACGCGTCCGGGCAAATCTGATTTGAACGCCCGATGCAGCGCCTCTTTGTGAAAACCAGCGCCTTCGCTGTTTTCAAAGACCCTGTCCACCAGCCCCAAAATTGCGGCTGACGACCGGAACGAGAATTCAAGCGCGGCGTTCTGCAATCCGCTGCCATTTTCGTTCAAGCGATGCGCAAATTCGGCCTGCATTCGATCAAACGCGTCCGGGTCAGCTCCTTGGAAGGAATAGATCGACTGCTTTTTGTCTCCGACCACAAAAATGGTGCGTTCGACCTCTGATCGGGCGCCCTCTCCGGCGGTGAATTCCTGTGCCAGCTTTTCCACCACGTCCCATTGTGCTGGACTGGTGTCTTGTGCTTCGTCGACCAGGATGTGGTCGATGCCGCCATCCAGACGATAAAGCACCCATGCCGCAACAGCGGGATCATTCAACAGTTGTCGCGCCTTGAGGATCAGATCATCAAAATCCAACCAACCACGTTGTTGTTTGCGCCGTTCGTATTCCGGCAGGAACACCGCGGCAAACCGGTGCAGAATGTCGGATTTGTGGACCGCAGCCAATGCAAGGCGCTGGGCGCGTGCAGCCTCCACGCGCAACATCAGAGGCTCCAGTTGGTCCATCAGATCAACATGTGCCTCGCGAAGTTTTTTGGTCGGAAAACTGTTGATCTTGGCTGTGAACGGTTCCTTTGCGCTGGCGCCGGTCAGGAAGACGGATTCCAAAAGAGGCAAGGCCGACAGATCAAGCGCGGTGATGGATGACAGTTTTGCCGCTGCCTTTGCATCATTCGCACCCCCCTGTTTCAGCATCGCTATGGTCCGGGCCAACAGGTCCTGTTCCCCGCCGAGAAAAACCGCGTTTTTCAATGCTTCGTGATCATAACCTGCGGGGAGACCGAACAGGTCCAACAATGCGTTGCGGTCCAGCGGGGCTTCGAATTCTGCCCGGCGTTGGCAGACTGCGTTGGTCAAACTGGCAAAATCACTGTCGGTTACCACCTGCGCCAGCTCTGCAATGAGCGCGGGTTCGCTGGTGAACCGTCCCTCGCCACGGGCAAAATCTTCGGTGATCTCATTTCGCAGCAACAGTGCAGAGCGGTCTTCCATCTCTGAAAACTGTGGGCTGACCCCAGCCTCCAGCGGGAAGCGCCGCAACAAGGAGGCACAAAAGGAATGGATCGTCTGAATTTTCAGCCCACCAGGGGTTTCGATTGCGCGGGCAAACAACGTCCGTGCCTGCGCCATTCCCTCGGCGGTGACCGTGTCTCCCTCTCCCAGATCAACGAGCGCGGCGGCGAGCGCGTCATCTTCCAGCATGGCCCATTCACCGAGCCGTTTGAACAGACGGTTCTGCATTTCGCTGGCTGCGGCCTTGGTATAGGTCAGACACAGAATATGCTGTGGTTGCACGCCACGCAAAAGCAGCCGCGCCACCCGATCGGTGAGCACTTTGGTCTTTCCGGACCCTGCATTGGCGGCAAGCCAGGTCGAGGCGTCAGGCCGGGCTGCGCGAAATTGTGCTTCGGAGGCGGCATCGCGCGCGGTCATGTCAGCAGCTCCGACACAGGGGGGGCACTGCGGTCCCATTCACCATATCGGGCAAGATGATCATAGTCCCCCGTCTGGGTGTCCTGAAATACCATGCGCCGGCTGCTATATCCTTGGTCTTGCTCAAAATAAGCGCCAATTAACTTCTGTAGTTCTGCCCAAACTTTGGCGGGTGGTTCATCGTGCAGCGGGGCGGGAACCTCTTTGACCGGTGGCTTCAGGCCAAGAAACAGCGCGCGTTCGACGCGCCCTGCCCCAAATTTGGCAAATGCACCTCTTTCGGCCATGGCTGCTTCGATCAACAGTTGCTTTTCAAACGCTTTCTGTTGGTTTTCAGATGGTGGATCCCCTGTTTTATAGTCGAACAGATGCAATCCACCTTTGTCGTCCACGTCGATCCGATCTGCGGTGCCCGCGATTTCAAAATCATATGGGCTGACTTGGATTCTGCCCGGGATTTCAAACCCGGATGGTCTGGCGCGGTTTTGGCGTTCTTGTTCCGCCTGGATGAAATCAGGGGCAATTCGCTCCAGCCTTGCCATCCAAAGCGCGCGCGCAAGGGGCCAAGGCACATGTGTATCCAGCTCCTCTGCAGCGCGGTGCAGAAAATGATCGACCTCCAGCGTACTGGGATCTTTGAGAGTGGTTTGGATAAACACTTCGAAAATCTTGTGAACCACAATGCCGCGCAATAGGGCGTCGGGTTCCTGCACCAATGGGTCCAGCGGTCGGAGCCGAAGCACATGTTTGGCGTAGATGGCGTAGGGGTCCCGGATAAGCCGCGGAATTTCGGTGATGGTCAGCCGTCTGGGGCGGGCAGAAACCGGCGGTTTCGGCGCTGGGCGATGGGCCGGCGCAAGCGGCGTGGGGGCCTCCAGGGCGGTCGCCCACCCAAGCCATTCTTGTCCGCGCGCGCGCATCTGTGCCAACGCCTCTGGTCCACCCTGCCCTGGCAGCCCCGACATGAGGTTGGTCAGACGATTGAGCCAACGTGATGGGACAGTGTCGGCCTCCTCGGTGCGTTCCGCGCGTGTGAGCCAAACCTCCGGCGCCGCAATGGCCTGCTGGAAGTCATGCGCTGACAGTCCGATACGTCGTTCCGGGAGCAACAGCCCAGCCTGATGTCTCAGCTGTCGGTTTAGCCAGGGATCGGGCGACGCAGCTTCTGGCCAGCTGCCTTCGTTGAGCCCACCCAGGATTACCAAATCCGCGCCTTGAACCCGGGCTTCCAATGTGCCCCAAATCAAGATGGAGCCATATGGTGTGTCGCGATCTCTGACTTCCCCCTGGGACAGGAGCGCCCGCAGCAGGTCAGCAAAATCACGGGCGGACATCATGCCGCCATAGTGGGCTTCAGCTTGCAGGTTGTCGACAATCTGCCGCGCTTCGCGACCCGCTTTCTTGTCCCAAAGCCCACCCTGATCACAAGGTTGACTGCCGCGGCTGATGGTTTCAGCCAGATCCCGAAGCGCAGCTATCCAAGTGCTTAAGGACTGCTCGCCGGAAATGGGTTTTTCGGCAAAGCAGCGCGCTAGCCAATCGGTCCAACCCGGCAGCAAATCGCGGCCTACGGCAAAATTCGCAAAGCTATCAGCATCGGGGAACGGTGGTCCCTTGCGGCGCAGGGTCAGCTCCAGATCGCGTGTGTGGCGCAGGTGATCGCCCCGCCCTGCCCCGTCATGGCACAGCGGATGTTTCAGCAGCGTCAACAAGGCATCTGCTTGCAGAGGTCGACAGAACAGCTCGGCCACGTGGCGTAGGAACCTGCCGGGTGGTGACAGTTGCAACGGTTGACCCGCAGAATCATCAGGCAAGATGTTCCATCGGTCCAAAGCCGCCGAAACCTGCCGTGTCAGCATCCTGTCTGGGGTGATCAGCGCGGCGGTCTGGCCATCCTCAGCGGCTTGTCGCAGTCGTAACGCAATGGCCAAGGCCTCTGCCCGCGGACCCGGGGCCTCGACCAAAGTGATGTCTTTGGTGGCAATATCTATGTCGCGCAGTTGCGGCCCCTCGCGCATCCAGGCGTCGGTGACAGGCGCTGGGCGCAATGCGAGCGAGATAAGTTTGTTGCGGGCAGGAGCTGCGGGTTCGGTCGCGGTCCATGCCGGAATATCGGATGGAGCAAGGTTCAGGTCCCGCATCAGTTTGTGAAATCTGTACTGCGGATGGTCCTCTGAACTCAGCGCATCCTCGAGCGAGGACCAAACATGTTCGGGTTGGTCACCATCAAATCCCGGCAGGATCACCGCGCCTTGTGGCAATTTCGCGATTGCTTCCATCAACAGCAATGTGGTGCCGCGCGATCCGGTTGAACCCGCAAGAATGATGGGGTGCTGCGGTGGAGAGTGCTGCCATTCAGCAATCAGATCGAGAACCACATGGCGCTGTCTTTTCTGCGGATCCATGGCATGTTCATGGGTGTTGACAAAGTCATCGGCAATCGCGATGAACTGCTGCGCCCTGGCCCAATGACCCGACATATCTGTGACATCCAGCGCACGGATCGTATCGGTGCTGACACCTTCGCCCTGCATTTCATCGAACAGGCCTGCAAGACTGTCCGATAGATCATAGAGCGATGCACGCGCCGCAAGATCCGGCTGGGCGTCCAGCAATTTGGCCACCAATTGAGACAATTCCAGCCGTCTGCGCAGCGGTGGCAAGGCTGGTGGCAACCCTTTCAGCGTGGCCCAGGTGTCAATGTCGGAGAGCAGCGACAGTTTGGGCAGAAACGATGCAGGGCCTTTGTCAAACAGATCTCTCACCCGCCGCGCCATACGGGACGTGTTGATGATCAACTCGACCCGGGCCATTGCCTCTGGCGGACAGGATGCGGCACGCTGTGACAGACCCTGCACCAAGGCTTGTGGAAAATCGACGCCGCAGGGTACGGAAAAAACCCGCGGGTTTTGCTGCGGTTCAAATATCATCTCGCGACAACAGCTCCTCGGCCAATGGAATGCCTTCTGGCGTTCCAACATCACACCAAAAGCCGGGATATTCCACAGCATAGAGCCGCTTTTGTGCCGCTATTTGATCCCAGATGCGGTTCAGCGAAAACACCTGATCCGGCACAGTGGCAAGCCGATCCGTTTTGAGGATCTGTACGCCGCCATAAACCAAATCGCCACCGCGAGACAGACGGCCATCCTCAGCCATTTGAAAGTCACCACCTGCTGAGCGCCCAATCGTTCGGGTCAGCGGGACGCAGCACAAAAGCGCGTCCATTTCGCTAGGCTCCCAATGATCCAACAAGACGCTGAGCGGATTGGCACCGCGCCACACAACGTCTGGGTTCATCGTCAGAACGGGTTCTGTTCCCAGATGTCCAAGTGCGTTCCGCAAGCCGCCGCCAGTGTCGAGGATATCGGCGTCTTCGTGACAGATAATGACATCGGTTTGGTCGAGATGGGCGTGCAAAACCTCGGCTTTGTAATGCGTATTGATCACGATTTTTTCGGGCGAGATTTCTTGTGCAAGCGACAGAGCATGGTCAATCAACGGACGATCGCAGACCGGGATCATGGGTTTTGGGCGATCCGCAGTCAGATGTCGCATCCGGGTGCCAAAGCCAGCGGCAAAAATCATCACGGAAGGCGCCGTCACAGGGTATTTCCTTTGAGATACTGCAGAAACGCAGGTTCGGGTTCAGGCAGTTCTGCCAGTACGGTTTCAGCAATGGTGGCAAGGGCAGGGTGGTTCAAACCCCGGCGGACGTGTTCCCAAACCCTTGGAACAAAGTCGATATAGTGTGGTTTGCCGTATTCGCGCGACAGCCGAGCAAACACCCCCAAAATGCGCAGGTTTCGCTGCACGCCAAGCACAGCATAGGCTCTGCGGAACTCGGCACCATCCACACCGGTTGCCGTGATGTAGCGATCTACCATCTGTTCTTCGATCTCGGGCGGGACGTCTCGCCTCGCGTCCTGCAGCATCGAAACCAGATCATAAGCGCGATGCCCGATCTTGGCATCCTGGAAATCCAGCAATCCAACCTGCGCGATGCCGGTTCGATCCGGAAGCCACAGCATGTTTTCAGCATGATAGTCGCGTTGCACAAGAACCATGTCACCGGTCACTGTGTGGCGCAGGATATCCTCCAGTTGATCGGTAAACAGATCCAGGATTTTCGGGCTTGGCGCTGGCTGGTCCGGGCTGCGGTATTTTTCAAATGCGATACGCGTCATATCGGCCATTTCGCGCGGACCCAATGGGTCCAGCGCGGGGGGTGGCACCTGATGAAGTGCAACCAGAACATCCGTTGCACGCGCGTAAAGCGGTTCTTGCATCGATGGGTCGTGGGCAAACATCCGGGCAAACAACCCATCACCGAGATCTTCGATGATCAATACACCGATGTCTGGATCTTGGGCCAAGATCTTCGGAGCACTCAGCCCCTGTGCGCGTAGAAACTCTGCGATTTGTACAAACGCCACAACATCTTCGCCGCGTTTCGGGTCTGCGTCCATCAACACAACAGAGGCAGCATCTGGTCCCAATAGGCGTTCGTAGCGTCGATTGGAGGCATCTCCCGCCAGCGGGGTCCGCTCCCAATTGTGCCAATGGCTTTGGGAGAGAAAGGCTTGGATCTGATCCGCTCTGGAAGAAGCTTCAGTCATGATAGGTGTCTGCAATTTGTTGGATTAACGCATCCCATCGGTATGCTTCGCCTGCCAGTGTGGCGATGCGCCCATCTTGTGCCTCTGGATCCAATGCGAGGGTGATCCGCAGTGCGGATTTTGGCATCAGTTCATCCAGTCGATCGGGCCATTCGATCAGGCAGATTGCGGTGTCGAATGCAGCGGTCAGGCCCAATTCCTCGATCTCGTTCAGATCGGACAGGCGATAGAGATCAGCATGCCAATACTCACCTCGTGGCAGCTCGTATGTTTGAACCAGCGTAAATGTTGGCGATGGCACATCCTCAGGCACCGCCATTTGCGATTGGATCAGGCTGCGGGCAAAATGGGTTTTCCCGGCCCCAATTTCACCTTCCAGCAGGATGCAGTCCCCAGGTTTCAGGACGGCGCCAATTGTGGTTGCGAAATCGGTTGTGACATCGGGTGTTGGCAGGGCGATTTGAAGTGTTCTGGCTGACATGGTTGGACAATGCCATCCTGGTCCGGCAGCTGCAAGCTGGAACGCGAAAGGCCCGGGTGATCCGGGCCTTTGCAACGTACTGTGATGTGAATAGCGGTATTATTTGTCTTGTTTGGTTATGGCAAACCGTTCCTGTTCAGGTGGTGCCAGTGCGGCCTCGGGAGAGCGGAAGCTGACCATGGTGGCGCCATTTTGGATGGCGGTAACCTTGCAGATCATCGGGCTGCCACTGCGCAGTTTGACATGGGACCACCAGGGTGCGCGACCATCACCACCGGCGACGAAATCGCGGATCTCTCCCCAGACGGGCGTCGCGGCGCACATGTCCTGCCACACCCGGCTGCTGTCCATGATCGTGATCTTTGCAAAGCTGTTGTCAGGATCCATCTGCCACAGTTCGTGGTAGGCGGCGTTGGAGAAGGTCATGCTGCCATCGTTGGCGAACACGGCAATCGCCTCATCCATTTGGTCCATGATGGACTGGCCCATCTCAAGCTCGGATCGGAACTGCCGGGTTAGGGTGATTTCAGCGGTGATGTCTTCGAACAGGAAGGCAATTGCGCCATCGGGATGCGGGCGACCCGAAACGGAATAGACGGATCCAGAGGGCAGGGACCAAGTTTCCTGATATCGTCCTTCTGCCGCGGCCTCCAACAGGTCGGCCATCTGATGGCGCCAGCTTGAGTAGTTCTTCGGCTCCGGCATCATGCGTTGGTCCCGCAGCCGGTCGAAGAAGGTCAGCAAATTGGGGCGGGACGACAAAAAGTTCGCGGGCAGGGCGGTCAGGTCGATCAGAACCGGGTTGAATAGAACCAACTGGCGGTTGCGATCAAAAATGGCCAGACCGATGGAGAGTTGGGCAAAGGTCTTTGCCAATGTTTGTACGAAATTGCGCTGCGCGATTTCCGCATCAACCACCGCGTTGACATCAACGGCGTGGCACAGCCAGCCGGATTCGGTTTCCGTGGTCGAAATATTGTACCAAAGCTTCTTCTTGCTATCCGGCAGCGGGATGGAGATCCGCTCGGGCTTGCCACTGGCCATCGGGTCTTCGAGGTTGGTGAACAGCGGGTCCGAAAAATCGATGTTGCGGCCACGGATCTTCTGGCTGAGATCATCATAGGCGAGGTTGGACCAGGTGACAGCACCATCATCGGATTGCAGCCAAACAGGGTAGGGAGCCTGATGCACTGCAGACCGCAGCGTCGTGAGTTCCTGATCGATTGAATGGTTCTGCTCTGCAGATGTGTTGCTGCGCAGCTGAACACGGGTGACGCCGTCGACCCATTCACACAGCGCTTCGCGGCTTTCTGCGTTGGCGGTTCCGGATAGGACAAGCGGGCCAACATCCTTGAGAAACGCAGGGGACTGCGGCAAGCCAGGATAGCTGCGGGCCAGCTGTTCTCTGAGGTTGGACCAGCTGAAGTTTTCACCATGCTCGCCGATGAATCTGCGCGCTCCGGATGATGAACCGATGAGTGTGGTGTCATCAAACAAGAATACGGCGTCAGAGTGCCCGTCCTCCTGCAACAGATTTTGTTCTATGCCACGCGAGGGCGCGCTGGGCGCAAGCCACCAAACGGCTGCTGCTGCAGTGGCCGCACATAGCAATGCCAAGACGACCCAATCCAAGGAGAGGAGATGCTGCATGATGTCCATACTCTGCTTTAGTGTCCTACCGCTGCCAGTGTGTTCCTATAATGGTTAAACGAAGTTTAATTGGTTTCCGAAATGTGAATATTTAAATTTCTATACGTTTATTTTCACCAAGGGGAACGGCATTTTCGCCCGTTGCTGCGTCAATCTTCTCTCGTGGCCAGCGAACTTCGACGATTGCGCCGCGTTTTTTCGGGTCTTGGGTCAGGGTTTGGTTGGGATCCAGCCCGTTTGCAAAAACCAGCTGGGCGCCGCTGCGCTCCAGCAGTGTTTTTGCAATGAACAACCCAAGGCCCATGCCTTCATATTCTGGCCGTTGGCCGCGATCCTGTTCGCTGCGCCGGCGGCGCACAAAGGGATCGCCAATACGCCCGAGGAGATGGGAGGGATACCCACGCCCATCATCGCTGATCCGCAGTGTGATGGTGTTGTCATCCCATATGGCTTCGACCCAAACGGTGCTGCGGGCGAAATCAACAGCATTCTGCACCAGGTTGCGCAGACCATGTATGATCTCAGGCTGTCGCAGAATGGAAGGATGCTGGAGACCGCCATCTGCGGCTGGGCCCTCTTCGTAGTGGACGGTCTTGCCGCGATACATATGCGGTTCGGCGGCTTCATTCACCACGGCCGACAACGGTGCCTGGCGCAGATGCAGGTCATCTTTGCCTGCGCGGCCCATGTCCCGCAGGATATCGCGGCATCTGTCCGCCTGTTCCCTTATCAGTGCAGCATCTTCGCGCAGATCTGGACGGTCGTCCAATTCATCAATCAATTCTGAGCTGGTCAGTTTGATGGTGGCCAGCGGCGTGCCCAGTTCATGCGCGGCGGCGGCAACCACACCTCCGAGGTCTGTCAGCTTTTGTTCGCGCGACAGGGCCATCTGGGTCGCTGCAAGCGCGTCAGACATGGATCTGATCTCCGCGCTGATCCTGTAGGAATAGGCCCCGATGAACAAAACCGCGATCACAATCGCCGTCCAATTGCCAAAGACAAAGATATCAGGCACCCGCAGCATGAACCCCTGCGCTGTGCGCAACGGCAAATGAAACTCTGCCAACAGCGTGACAAGGATGATGGCGGTTGCCCCGACAATCAGGGTTGATCGCAATCGCATCATCGAGGCCGAGATCGTGACCGGACCAAGCACCAGAAGCGCAAAGGGATTGTTCAAACCACCGGTGAGATAAAGAAGAAAATTCAGCTGCAGCAGATCGAACAAAACCATCAGGAAGTTTTCAAATTCCGAGAGCCGCTTGTTCCGTGGAAACAGAATGATCGCAATCAGGTTCCCCAGAACGGATATGCCAATCGCGATGTAGCAGAGCACGAGTTCAAGCTGCAGATTATAGAGCGATTGCGCAACGGTGATGGCTGTCAACTGACCGGCGATCGCAACCCAGCGCAACACGATCAAAGTGCGCAGGCGAATCCAGTGGCTTCTTTCTTGCCCGCTCAACAGGGTCATATCGCTGTGGCTCATGCGGCACTCCAATTGGCTTGGGTCCCTGAAGAGCGCTGTGCCGCATCTCAATCGTCTGAAGACAGATGCATCACGCGTATTTGAGCAGACCCGCTTGGTCCGAGCTTAACCCTATTGAAATTCGGCACAAAGCCGAAAGCACCAGGTTTGCAAAAGCGGCTGCGGTGTTTTGTCCGTCTGGATCTTGGTCTGAAACTTGGGGTAGCAGAAAGACAGAGAAAAAACGCCCGCCACTTGCATCTTTTCAGATGCCCTGGATCGCTAGCTGCGATCTGGTGCTTTGCAGAGGCTGCCAGGGTATACGGTGCGTCCTGCGTTATCAGATGTGAAGGTGTGAGCCATGAACCCCATTATTCCCGTTGCCGCCGTTACTGCAATCGTCGCCGTTTTGGGCGGGACCTGGTTGGCCACCAGCGGGGGGGACTATGAACAATGCCGCAGCAGTCAGATTGCCGGCGGATCCAGCGCAATCGGCGGCCCGTTCGAATTGATCAATGCGCAAGGCCAGACGGTGACAGATCAGGATGTGATTACCAAACCGTCGCTGGTCTACTTCGGATATACGTTCTGCCCTGATGTCTGCCCGCTGGATGTGTCTCGCAACGCCGAAGCGATCGATGTTCTGGATGGCCAGGGATATGATGTGACACCTGTGTTCATTTCTGTTGATCCAAAGCGCGACACCCCAGAGGTGGTTGGTGACTTTGCTGCAAACCTGCACGAACGTATGATCGGTCTGACCGGCACTGACGAACAGGTTCGCGCGGCGAGCAAGGCCTACAAGACCTATTTCAAACGCCATGAGGATGACGGGGAGTACTATCTGGTGGACCATTCGACCTTCACCTACTTGGTGATGCCTGAGGTTGGGTTCGTTGAATTTTTCCGCCGCGATGAAAGCCCCGAGCAGATTGCCGAGAAGGTCGGGTGCTTCGTCGACAACGTCTAAGCCGCCACGGCATTTGACGTTTTTGCTTTGAAGCGTAATATCATAATGGCGATTGGCACACTGCAGGAGACCGACCGTATGAGCGAAGCAGCAATGCAGGAGATTGGGCCGGACAAAACGCTTTTGTTGGTCGATGACGATGAGCCGTTTCTGCGGCGGTTGGCAAAGGCCATGGAAAAGCGTGGTTTCGAGGTGGAAACCGCTGGATCCGTCGCCGCAGGCAGCGCCATCGCAACCGCCCGACCCCCAGCCTTTGCTGTTGTGGATCTGCGGCTGGAGGACGGCAACGGCCTGGATGTTGTCGAAATCCTGCGCGAAAGACGGCCAGACAGTCGTGTTGTGGTTCTGACAGGCTATGGCGCCATTGCGACTGCGGTGGCTGCCGTCAAAATCGGGGCCACCGATTATTTGTCAAAACCAGCCGACGCGGCGGATATCATGAATGCGCTCCTGGCTGGTGATGAAGAGCTGCCGCCACCACCGGAGAACCCGATGAGCGCGGACCGTGTGCGTTGGGAGCATATTCAGCGCATCTACGAGCTTTGCGACCGGAACGTGTCTGAAACTGCACGGCGGCTGAACATGCACCGTCGAACCCTGCAGCGTATTCTGGCTAAACGCAGCCCGAAGTAAGTCAATGACCAGCCCAACAGGTGATGCCTCCGTCGCTGCACAGCCATCGGATCAGATTGATGTGTCAGATCCGCGGAACGAGCCATCCCCGTATGGTGGCTGGTCTGAGGAAATCATCACGGTTCCCAACGGGATCGTCGTGCCGCCGGTCATCAGTGACATGGTCCAGGCTGCAGGCGTTTTGTACGAAGATGGCAGTTACTGTCCGCAAGGAGCGTTGTGGCGCCGATATCGGCCTATAACCATCGCACCCGACAAACCTGAAAAGGTGTCGCAGCATATTCAGGGGCGTTGGCTCTGGGGCGGGGTTCTCTGGGCCCATTTTGGCCATTTCCTGGTCGAAAGCAGTTCACGCCTTTGGGCATTGGCGTATCTCAAAGAACAGGTAGACGGCGTCTTGTTTGTTCCCAAACGACCCAAAGTCGGCGATCAGATTCGTGGATTTCATCGGGAGTTTGTGGATCTGTTTGCGGGGTCATTGCCGATCCGGGTCGCCGTTGAACCCACAGAGGTCGAAGAACTGGTGGTCCCCGGTCAGGGGTTTGGCCTTGGCAAGATCACGGAGGCAACGCCCAAATTTCGCAATGCGGTTCACAGTTCTTTTGCGCGCAAGATCCAGCCAGATGGGCCCGAGAAAATTTATATCTCCCGCTCAAAACTGGGCCTGAGAAAAGGTGGGTTGCTCGGGGAAGAGCAGCTCGAAGATATGTTGCGCGGCGAAGGCTATGTGATTTTCCATCCGCAGGATCATTCGCTTTCAGAGCAACTGGCACATTACAAAGCGGCCAAAAAAATCATCGCTGCGGATGGATCGGCGCTGCATCTTTTTTCGATGGTTGGGCGTCCCGACCAGCAGGTGGCCATCGTACTGCGCCGCACCATGGGGGCGCATACGTTGCTTGCGACCAATGTGGCCCATTTTTGCAAGAATGATCCGTTGGTGATCGGTGGACTGCGCACCGAATGGGTTCCTGCCAAGGACGCACGATCCAGCAGACTGAGCTTTGGTGAGTTGAACCACGCGGTCATCGGCAGGGCGTTGGCCGATGCGGGATTTGTCACTGGCGGAGAGACTTGGTCTGCGCTGGATGATGACACGCGAGCGAAGATTCTTCACCAAAAAGGGCTGACAGGGGAGAACGGTTTTGTTGAATCCCCTGAATTTGTTCGCCGTCGCAGGCGGGACCAGCGGCGCGCGCGGCGTGCTGCCCGTGACGCGGCCGTTTCATAGGGTCAGACGGCATCCTGCAGCGCTTTGTGGCGGGCAACGAAATCCTGGCGGACCTCCATTGGAGGGCGCAGGTTGATCTGCAGCTGCTCCAATACCTCAGGATTGGGTCTGCCGAAAAGCTTGTTTGCCTCTGTGATCGAAAACCCCGCGATTTGCGTTGCTTCCATCCAGGCGCTGACTTTGTCGGCCTTCTTGATTTGTGATTTCACCGTCTTTGGCAGCGCCGCAGGAAGCCCAAACCGAAGGTGAATTGCGCCAGCAAGGCGTCTGTCGAGATCTTCATATCCCGGACCAACGGCGGTTTTCACCGGTGAAATCATGTCCCCGATCACATATTCAGGTGCATCATGCAGCAGGGCAGCCAAGCGCCATTTTGCTGGCGCGGCGGGTTGCATTCGGCTGAAAAGAGTTTCCACCAGCAGCGAATGTTCGGCCACAGAATAGGCAAAATCGCCTGCGGTTTGCCCGTTCCAGCGAGCGACGAACGCAAGCCCATGGGCGATGTCTTCTATTTCGATATCCATGGGGGTCGGGTCCAGCAGATCCAGACGGCGGCCGGACAACATTCTCTGCCAGGCGCGTGGGGCTTTGGGCGGCATAACGACCTCTTTTTCACGGGACTGTCTCTTGATTAGCGGAGGCAAAACATCGACGCAATTGCGAAGAAACAGACTGACAAATTGCTGGCTGTCACGGCCTTGCACACGCGCGGACCACGCGGACGTGAGGCCAGGTTATTTGAAAACAAGCCCTGAACGCACCATATATTTATGGCACGATAGGGGTTTCTGCCCCAGATTGCAGGCTCCTTTCGTGGATGTGACATGAACGAAAGGAACACATCATGTTCAAGCGTTTAGTATCAACTTCCTTGGTCTTTGGCATGCTTGCGACGGCCCCGCCTGCACATGCGTCTGGCTGCATTCAGCGCGACACATTGGTGGAGCGTTTGGAAACCTCTTATGCAGAACGTCTGACCGCTGGTGGATTTCAGCAAAGCCGACCGGTTTCGACAGTAGTCGAACTCTGGGCATCAGAAGCAACTGGGACATTCACCATTGTTGTCTCTCATCCCAATGGGCTGAGCTGTATCGTTGCCTCCGGCACCGATTTTTTCCAGCTGGAGCCAGCGCCAAAAGACCCGGGTACACCCAGCTGACCGGTTCTAACACCGGTTGTGTGGTCGGGGTATGTTGGGTCTGATCGCCTATCCCGACCGCTCATTTTGGGCATGTTCGTTGCTTATAAACCATTGCAGTGCTACCTCCTGCGCCAGAGCACATGAAACCGGAATGGAGCAAGCAATGCCCGGGGATTATATCGTCAAAGATATTGCGCTGGCGAGTTTTGGCCGCAAGGAACTCGACATCGCGGAAACGGAAATGCCAGGTCTGATGGCCCTGCGTGCAGAATATGGCGACAGCAAGCCCCTGGCAGGCTCGCGTATCGTCGGCTCTTTGCACATGACCATCCAAACTGCAGTCCTGATCGAAACGCTGGTGGCACTGGGCGCAGACGTGCGCTGGGCGTCCTGCAACATCTTCTCGACTCAGGATCACGCAGCAGCAGCAATCGCGGATGCCAATATCCCAGTGTTTGCGATCAAGGGTCAAAGCCTTGAAGAGCATTGGGATTATCTGGATCGGTCCTTCCAATTTGCCGAGGGCGCAAACATGATCCTGGATGATGGTGGCGACGCAACACTCTACGTCCTTCTGGGCGCGCGCGCTGAGGCCGGAGAGGAGATCATTCCTGTGCCGCAGTCCGAGGAAGAGGCTGTCATCAAGGCTCAGATCCAGAAGCGGATGGCACAGTCCCCAGGCTGGTTCACCAAGACCCGCGACGCGATCAAAGGTGTTTCCGAGGAAACCACCACCGGCGTGCATCGCCTTTATGAGCTGGTGAAAGAAGGCCAGCTGCCGTTCCCAGCCATCAACGTCAATGATTCCGTGACCAAGTCGAAGTTCGACAACAAATATGGCTGCAAGGAATCGCTGGTCGACGGTATCCGCCGCGCCACTGACACCATGATGGCCGGCAAGGTCGCTGTGGTCTGTGGCTATGGCGACGTGGGCAAAGGCTCCGCAGCCTCGCTGCGCGGCGCAGGCGCCCGGGTGAAAGTCACCGAGGCAGACCCGATTTGCGCGCTGCAGGCCGCTATGGACGGGTTCGAAGTGACCCTGCTGGAAGATGAAGTCGCCACCGCTGACGTGTTCATCACCACAACCGGCAACAAGGATGTCATTCGCATCGAGCATATGCGCGCGATGAAGAATATGGCTATCGTCGGCAACATTGGTCACTTTGACAATGAAATCCAGGTGGCCAACCTGAAGAACCACAAGTGGACCAACATCAAGGATCAAGTGGATATGATCGAGATGCCATCAGGCAATAAGATCATCCTGCTTTCCGAAGGCCGTTTGCTGAATCTCGGCAACGCCACTGGCCACCCGTCTTTTGTGATGTCTGCTTCTTTCACCAACCAGGTTCTGGCACAGATCGAACTGTGGACCCGCGGTGATGAGTATAAGAACGACGTCTACATTCTGCCGAAGCACCTGGATGAAAAGGTTGCCCGCCTGCATCTGGATCGGATTGGTGTCAAACTCACCCAGCTGAGCAGCGATCAGGCGGCCTATATCGGTGTGACACCCGAAGGCCCGTTCAAACCGGAACATTACCGCTACTAAGTAGTCATAGGCTGGCTAGTCTGTCAGTTTGTTGGAAAACACCCCGTGCCCCGGCGCGGGGTGTTTTTGTGCAATAGAGGGCCGTTTCGTGTCCGAAACACAGCATTTCGCGCGAAATTGGACGTTTTGACAGAAAATTCCCAGTTACCGGCCGTCATCACGTGGCTAGAGTGAGCCCATAATGAGAGCAGCACGAGCCGCTCCGCCTGTATGAGTTCCATGAGTAAAACGGGAGAGAGACTTTGGGAAAGCGTGACGATCTGATCGAACAATATGCCAACGATCTGAAAAACAAATGCGGTATGGATCCAGACATGGATCTGTTGACAAAAGTCACCATTGGCTGTGGTCCGTCCATCTATGATGCGGATGCTTCCACCGTTGCGTCCAGCCAGCCAAGCAAATTGGAAACTGTCAAAAACAACTTCCTGATCAAGAAACTTGGCCTGCCTGATGGGCCTGAGTTGATGGAAGCGATTGGGTCCGTCGTGGACATCTACGGCTCATCCGAGCGAAACAAATACCGCGCTGTGGTGTATTACATGCTGACCAAACATTTTGGCAAAGAAGCCATCTACGGCTGAATATAAACACAAACCGTAGGATCCGGGCTGTGCGGCCCGGTCCGAGGGGTGTTTGGCGTGGTCCTATGCGTTTTGATTGAGGCAATGCAAATTTATGCTTGATTTTATTGGTATAAGTTTTGCGGAATCAGTGGTTTCCACCTAGTTTGAACTTATCGGTCAGGATGGCCAGGATCACAGATTTACGAACACGTGTGGTGGACTAGGAGCACGTGGGGTAAAAGGGAAGATCCTGCCAGATGGCTTGGTCTTCCCTTTTTTATTTTGCAGGCCGTTGGGTTTGCAGGTCCCAGTCTCCTTGGATGGATCTGGAATGTTCTGGCAGGAATGTACCTGTCAGCCCTCGGGCTCTCAGAACAGGGTCAGAACCAATCCAATCGCGGCGCAGGCCAAGGTCGCATAGCCACCATCAATCAGCGAAAGCTGCATTGGTCGTGCACAATAGAGATTGTTGATCATGATCCAGGGGGTGATGAAAAACAGCCCCACGCCCAGGCCACCAACAAGCCCAGCCCCCGCAGTTTCGATCCCCGACAGAACAAACACATGTCGCATCATTCCGGCGACCACGATTTGCAACGCAAAGGTACCTAGGTAGAGCATGGGGTTTTGCGCATTTATGGGTTTGCCATCTTCGCCAGTCGGCACCTGTGATGCCCGCATCCAAGGTTGCGCCAGCAGCCCATACCAAACCGCCCCCAAGGCAAATCCAGCAACAGCAGCCACGACTATATTGAGAACCTCCATCCCTCTTCTTCCCCCAGTGATGTCCGGAACAGTGTGCAGGATGGGTTCAATTCAGGTCAATTGGGATCTGTTTCGCCCAATTCGCAGACGATCAGCCATTCAGCTTCGGTGACGGGTTGGACCGACAGACGGGAACTTTTGACCAATGCCATGTCTACAAGGCGCGGATCAGATTTGATCTGCGCTAGAGAGACGGGGCGCGTCAGGCTGCGCACCGCTTTGATGTCGACGCAATCCCATCTCTCATCATCGGTTGTGCTGTCCGGGTGGCTTTCTGCGCAGACCTCAACCATGCCGACGACTGATTTTTCCTTTTGCGAATGATAGAAAAATCCGCGATCGCCCAGTTTCATCTGCCGCATGAAGTTGCGGGCCTGATAATTGCGCACGCCGTCCCATTCCTCGCCTTCTTCGCCCTTGGTTTGCTGGTCATCCCAGCTCCAGGTGGAGGGTTCGGATTTGAACAGCCAATACGCCATCAGCCGACAACTTTCTTCCAGGTGATCAGCTCAACAGCCTCAAACAGATCCGCCTTGGCATAAGGATCCCCATCAGCCCACGCTTGACCAGCGGCCATATCTTCCACATCGAGGATGATCAGTGATCCGACCATGCTGCCTTGCTGATCCAGCAGGGGGCCAGCCTGTGCAACGCAGCCTGTGCTTTCGATATAGGCCAGGTGTGCTGCCCGGTTGTCCATACGGGTTTGCAGGTGATCGGGTTTGTCCCGTGCGATCAGGGCAATCAGCATGTTATTCCTCTTTCAATGGTCTTGAGAGCAGTTGAGCCGTCGCATCCGCAATGGTCAAGCGTTGATCCAACAGGGCCACAACGATTTCAGTGATCGGCATGTCCAGGCCACGCTGTATGG
>NZ_JAJDWC010000069.1 GCF_022825805.1 Phaeobacter sp. | reverse complement strand
TCTTCTTGAGCTTCGAGCTTAACGGCCCGCGCCCCGTTCGATTTTTGAATATTTAAGGTTCAAAAATCGCCCAGGACGCTACCAACTGGGGAAATTTCAAACGCCCCTTTTGGGGAGATTACATCCGGCACTTACACTGCTTAAACGTCACGCCCTGCGACACTTCCTTCTCAGGCATCCGTCCGACTACCAAATCAAGCGCGCCGTCTCTAAGTTGATTGAACAAGAGCCAGTTCGGCCCAGTCAAAATGTGCAGCCTGACATGCGGCATTTCCTCCCTGAACGCCAAAGCCGCGCGGGGCAGCAGATCAGCCGCAGCGGTTGGCAATACCCCAACAGACAAGCGCGCGCTCAATTCCTCCGTTCGCGCGACCCTATCGCGAGCGCGCATCAACTCTATCATAGAAGCGCCTGCATGGGCTTGGAACATCTTGCCCGCCTCATTGAGCTGCAGGCGGCGCCCTACCCTGTCGAACAAGGCCGCGTCTACCATGCTCTCAAGGTCCTTGATGGTACGTGAGACCGCGGGTTGCGTAATATTCAGATGATTTGCCGCTGCCGAAATGCTTTCGACACGGGCAACCTCTAGGAAAACCCTAACGTACCGCAGGCGGAGATGTTGATCCCAATTCATAATCATTTAGTTATGATAGCTTCGGATATTGTCAATATTCAGAATAAATTTGTCATGATAATGAGTGGCTCAGGATACAGTCTAGGACGTTGGAGCATGGAACTTGATCGCCAGAATCTAGGAATGAAAACCAGACGGGCGGTTCTTGGTGACGCCCATGTGGATCGCGCAGAATCGCAGACGTCAGAATTTGATCGTCCCTTTCAGTCACTCATAACCGAAAGCGCCTGGGGGACCGTTTGGTCCGATGACACCATCACTCGGAGAGATCGGTCTTTGCTAACGCTCGCATTGTTGGCGGCCACAGGAAACTTCGAAGAGATCCCCATGCACATACGGGCAACGGCAAACACTGATGCGACAAAGGATGATGTCATGCAGGCGTTTCTGCATGTTGCAATCTATGCAGGTGTGCCGAAAGCGAACCATGCGATCAAGCTTGCCAAAGCCACATACGCTGACATGGAGAAAGACGGGCAATGACGAACACTCCTAAACAGGTTGATCCGCTTAATCCGCGCGACTGGTCACGTCAGCCGCCCGCTTATTGGCCCGACTACAAGACAACCCGGGCCCGAAGCCCGCAACGCAAGCTGGTGCGCCTTGCGGGATCGATGAGCGAGACAACCGGGCCCATTTTCAACCACGATGATCTCGGCGCAAACGACTGGGACCTTCTGACGAATTTTGCAGCGCCGGGGGAATGCCCAATTGGCCCTCGCATCCTTGTTCATGGTCGCGTCTTGGATGAAGACGCGCGCCCCGTTTCTGGTGCTCTGGTCGAATGTTGGCAGGCAAATGCAGGCGGTCGATATCGCCACAAGAATGATACCTATCTTGCGCCAATCGATCCAAACTTTGGGGGGTGCGGTCGCACTCTGACCGGTATCGATGGAACCTACAGGTTCCGCACCGTTCAGCCCGGCGCCTACCCCTGGCCAAACGGGCCAAATACATGGCGTCCTGCACATATTCATTTTTCCATCTTTGGGCACAGCTTTGCGCATCGGCTCATTACGCAGTGCTATTTTGAGGGAGACCCCTTCATTCCACATTGCGCGATTGTGCAATCCATCCCCAGCCAGGATGCCGTTGACGGTCTGATCGCGCGGCTCGACCTGGAAGAGACGATCCCCCATGACACTGTCGCCTATCGGTTCGACATTGTCCTTCGCGGTCGGACGGCGACACCGTTTGAGAACCAGCTGGAATGGACGTGAACCCGATGGCAAAGACGACAGAGCTGCTTTCTGAGACGGCCTCGCAAACAGCGGGACCCTACGTACATATTGGATTGTCACCAAATGCCGCCGGTTTCGATATCTACGACAAGGAATTGGGCGCTGATATTGCTGGTCCCAATGCCAAGGGGCAACGGATTAGGGTCGAAGGGACGGTCTGGGATGGACAAGGTGAGTCAGTCAAAGACGTCCTCATCGAGATCTGGCAACCAAATTCAGACGGCAACTTCGCCCATTCAGACGCGGTTGAAGATGCGTTTCGCGGTTGGGGGCGGGTGATCAGCGATTTTGACACCGGTGCTTGGGGGTTCGATACCGTGCGACCCGGCGCATCTGGGCAAGAGGCCCCTCACCTTAATCTCTGGATCGTAGCACGGGGTATCAATGTTGGGCTGCACACACGGATGTATTTTCCGGACGATAGCGATGCGCATCTGACAGATCCGGTGCTCAACAACCTTGACCACGATCAGCGCGCCACTTTGGTTGCCGCAGGCGACGCAACCAGCGACCTTGCAACGTATCGGTTCGACATCCGCCTTCAAGGCGATGCTGAAACCGTTTTCTTTGACATCTGAGACGACGACATGACCACCCCTTGCATCATCTGCGTGGCTATCACGGGTTCCGTTCCCACAAAGCAGAATAATCCCGCGGTTCCGATCACGGTGACCGAACAGGTCGAGAGCACTCATGCCGCGTTTGAGGCGGGGGCCGCAATCGTGCATGCCCATGTGCGCAACGAGGATCAGTCACCCTCGTCCGATCCCGAAAAGTTCGCGCGCCTCAAAGAGGGCTTGGAAAAACACTGCCCAGGGATCATCATCCAGTTTTCCACGGGGGGGCGCTCTGGCGCAGGCCAAACACGGGGAGGGATGTTGCCACTTCGTCCCGATATGGCCTCCCTATCTGTCGGGTCCAACAACTTCCCCACGCGCGTCTACAAAAACCCACCTGACTTGGTCGACTGGCTCGCAGGCGAAATGCTGACACATGACATCAAGCCCGAGATCGAAGTATTCGACCTAAGCCATATCTTCCAGGCCGCAAAGCTGCATGCGGACGGCCGTATCGCTGAAAGACCCTATGTTCAGTTTGTCATGGGCGTGAAAAATGCCATGCCTGTAGATCGCTCCGTTTTTGACTTTTACATTGCGACGACAAAACGATTGTTTGGGGATGATGTGCTATGGTGCGCTGCCGGGATTGGGGCACAGCAACTCACGGTCAATGAATGGTCCGTTGCCGCCGGTGGTCATGCGCGCACAGGTCTTGAAGACAATGTGCGGCTGGATCGCAAGACGCTTGCACCCTCAAATGCTGCCCTTGTGGAACGAGTCGTTGAGATCTGTGAAAAGCACGAGCGGCCTGTTGCAACACCTCAGGACGCAAGGCGCCTTTTGAGGTTAAGACCCGCTCAGACTGCGACGAACTAATGCCCGATTTTCTGCGCGCCAACGGCCGTTTGCATCATTATCGCTTTCGCAAGGGTACCGGAGACACAAACCTCGTCCTTGTGAATTCGCTTGGAACCGATCTGCGCACATGGGATGCGGTTCTGTCCCACCTTCCCGATGATCTGTCGGTCCTGAGCTATGACAAATCTGGTCACGGCCTGTCTGAATGTGGTGCCACCACCACTGACGAATTCGCCGCTGATCTGGAAAGCCTCATGGAAATCCTAGGTATCAACTCCGCTTTAGTTTGCGGCGTTTCCTTTGGAGGCATGATTGCTCAGGCGCTGGCCGCCAAGCGGCCCAACCTTGTGCAGTCACTTGTATTGTCCAACACCGGCCTTCGGATCGGGACGCCTGAAACGTGGTCTGAACGCATCGAAGTGCTGAGGCAACACGGGCTGGCGCCAATGGCAGATGCCATTCTTGAGCGATGGTTCGCGCCCGCATTCCGCAACCGGTATCCCGACACAACTTTTGCTTATCGCATGATGCTAACTCGAACCCCAACGGAGGGTTACATGCAGGTCTGCGATGCAATTCGGACGGCGGATCTGTCGGTGACGTCGGCGCAAATTACGTGTCCCACTTTGTGCATCGCAGGAAGCGAGGATCTTGCAACACCCCCTGCCACGGTCAGGTTGATGACTGATGTCATTCAGGGATCACAATTTAAGTGCTATGACGGTGTCGGCCACCTCCCCTGCATCGAAGCGCCGGACAGGTTTGCAAAGGATCTGCTGATCCATGCAGGGTATTTGAAATGACTTCTGTCTTTGAGCACCCATTCCTTGGCAGTTTGTTTGGTGATCGGCAGGTTGCAGAATTCTGGTCGGAAAAGCAGCAACTTGAGCATTACCGCGCGTTCGAATGCGCCCTCGCGCGGGCGGTCGAAGACGCCGGGCTTGTGCCCGAAGGCGTCGGCAAACAAGCTGCGGAAAAGATCGCTGGGGCGACAACCGACATTACGAGGCTGGCAAAAAACACCGGGCGGGATGGTGTGCCAATCCCTGATTTTGTGCGTCAGCTAAAGGAGCAGATTCCTCAGAACGACGCAGTTCACTTTGGTGCAACGTCGCAAGATGTCATGGACACCAGCCTGTCGCTAACGCTGCAAGCTCAGAACACCTGTTTGCTTGAGCGGCTAGATGCGCTCGATCACGAAATTTCAGGGCTGAAAGATACCTTCGGAACAGCACCGCTCATGGCGCGTACGCGGATGCAAGCCGCTCAGCCCATTTTGGTACCGGATCGCCTTGAGGTTTGGAAATCGGCACTTCAAAATCAAAGTATGAGCCTTTCGAAAATGAAACAGCAGGTGGAAAAGTTACAGTTGGGCGGGGCTGTTGGAACACGCTCGGCCTATGGCTCAACCGCCGAACAGATTGTCCAGCACATGGCCGAAACACTGAACCTTGCGCCCTGCCCAGTTTGGCATGCCGACCGCGGGGCGCTGGCCCATTACGCCGGAACGCTCTCTGGAATTTCTGGAGCATGCGGCAAGATCGGTCAGGACATATGCCTTATGGCCCAGCAGGGGGTTGATGAGATCGCTCTGGCAAACGGCGGTTCATCATCCGCCATGCCACACAAATCCAACCCCATTCTGGCCGAGCTACTTGTGACACTCGCGCGCTTCAATGCAACGCAAATCGCCGGAATGCACCAAGCGCTGCTGCATGAGCAAGAGCGTTCAGGCTCTGCCTGGATGCTGGAATTGATGATATTGCCGCAGATGTCCGTGACGACGGGTCGTGCCTTGAGCGCTTGTTCTGAACTCCTATCTCAGGTTCGGCGCATTGGTGACAATGGCTCGGTCGACCCGATCAACGATACAAACCCAAAAACCTAAGCTGCGGTTCGAGCTGACATCGGCCCATGTCACTGCCATCCACGGTAAACTTCTGAGCGTTCTTCGACAGCTTAATCAGCTCGGTATCCCCGTCTCCCGTGACAACATCACATACAATTGTTGTGGCCTCAATTTGCGCCGCGCCAAAAGGCAAGGGGTCATTTGATGACTTACCCAGAATAGTTGCGTTTACAAGAATATCGCATTTAGCTTTAGGATCGTTTTGAACCGCTACCTCAGGCCAAAAATTTTGAAGGCTGTTTGTTACCCGCGCCACTCTCCCAGCGTCAATGTCCACAACAGACAACTGCGCTAAGCCAGCTTCACAAAGGGCATCTGCTATGGCCCAGCCGGCGCCCCCGCCTGCCCCAAGGATGAGCGCTGACCGTCCCGATGGATCTACGCCCTTTCCCTTGATCGCGCCGACCATCGCAAGGCCATCCGTCGCATCACCACTCAAGGTGCCGTCCGGTAGTCGACGCAATGTGTTCAGCGCCCCCAGTCTCTCTGCCCGGTCCGTTTTGTCATCCGAAAATTCAAAAACGTCTTGTTTGTACGGATATGTAACTGAGCAGCCTAGAAAACTCTCGCTAGAGCGCATGAAGCGCAGAAAATCTGGCAAAGTATCCGGCGCTACATCCATGGCCAACATTTGGACGTCTAGCCCGTGTTCCGCGAACCAAGTGTTGTAGGCGGGTGGAGAAAAAACAGTCTCAACGGGCCGCCCAATTATTGGGAAGATTTTCGTTTTCCCTGTGATGCCCATATCGATGAACCTCAAGTTTTCAATATTGACGCACTATAAGCCATATTATAAAAAACATCCAATATTTTGGCAATCATGTAACTGTGCGTTTCCAATCCCATGGCCACTGGCCTGGTTGGACCGCGTTATGAAGAAAGGACGCGACTGATGACGGATCGACAGTCCCGACCCGAAACACATTATGACGTTGTTGTCGCGGGAGGCGGAGCGGGCGGTGTAGGCGCCGCTCTTGGCGCTGCACAGGCCGGCGCGCGCGTGCTTCTCGTCGAGAAATACGGCTTTCTTGGCGGAGCAGCGACAAGCTCCAACGTGCTCGCTTATTGTGGGTTCTTCCAACAGGGTGCTGAGCCAATCAAAGCTGTTGGTGGGGTTGCGGACCTTGTTTTGGACGAACTCAAGGCGCTTGGACTGGATTGTGAGCCCTTCAGTTCCCCCACAACATTGAATTGGATCATTCTGCTTGAGCCTGAGGCCGTCAAACTGGCCTTGGATCGAGTTCTGCACCGGCATAGTGTAGATGTCCTTCTTCATGCGCGAGTCGCGGCTGCGACGCGTACAGCGGATCAGATCGAAGCAATTACAATTGCGGCGATGGATGGTCGGCGCCGCGTCATAGCCGAAGCCTTCGTTGATGCGACCGGTGACGCCAATCTGGCGCTCGTCGCAGGGCTGCCTTGTCGGACTGGCAATGACATGGGCCATCTGCAGGCTGTAACTGGACCCATTCGCGTTGGTGGGCGCAACAAATCAATTCCGATTGATCGATCTGCGATCATCACGGCGTTTGAGACATATAACGAAACCGGCGCTTATCCATCGGCGCGACCGGACGGCGGCATCTACACCGAAGTGCCGCGGACTGGCGATATGTGGTGGATGATGTACGATCATGCACTGACGGATTTGTCGTCAGAGAGCTTTACAGAAGCCGAGCAAGCCTCACGGGCAGCAGGCTATGAGTATGTGGAAGTTCTTCGCAAGCACGTCTCCGGATTTGAAGACGCCTATCTTTTGCAAACGGGTCCGCAGATCGGCATCCGCGAAAGCCGCCATCCCCCTGCCCGATATGAACTGACAAAGGAAGACCTCTTAACCGGGCGCCAACGCTCCGATGGTGTGGCACGCGCGGCTTGGCCCATTGAAGATCACGCGGTTCCGGGAAAGCCAGTTTATGAAAGCATCGGAGGTGAAGGCTTTGCTGACATCCCGCTCGACTGTCTTCGCGCCAAAGGTATCGACAATCTATATTACGCGGGGCGCACTATTGGCGCTGATGCGGCCGCATATGCCTCAATACGTGTCATGGGAACTGCATTCGCGACCGGAGAGGCTGCAGGGCGCGCAGCGGCGAATTGACCAATCGATCATATTGAGGTTGAGACAAAAAGTTTGTGACGGGTTTTGGATCACGAAAGGAAACCAGAACCAGAGTTACAGTGTCTACTATCGCCCCTGTTTCAGCATTCTCTAGTTGTGGAGCCTCAATAGGTTGTTCCGATTTAATCGTAACCGGCTGATTGGTGGTTTTGATTTTAGGGCCGCGTGTGGTCTGTGCCAATTGTAGAGATGTGTCCAGACGGGCAGATCGGCGGCGCGGTCGTCTGAGGTCTGGT
>NZ_JAJDWC010000014.1 GCF_022825805.1 Phaeobacter sp. | reverse complement strand
GTTTGGTGTCCGGGTGATCCGCGAATACGGTGCCTTTGTCGACGAGAAGGTGGTCGAGGCTGGCCCGTTTCGCATCACGGCGCGCCGGATTGTGATTGCCACTGGGTCATCGCCATTCGTGCCGCCGATCAACGGCCTGGACGATGTGCCCTATGTTACCAATGAAACCCTGTTTGATCTGCGAGAGCGGCCCGAGCACCTGCTGATCATTGGCGGTGGCCCCATCGGTATGGAGATGGCACAGGCGCATCGCCGCCTGGGCTGTGCGGTTACCGTGATCGAAGGCGCCAAGGCGCTGGGCAAGGATGACCCGGAGCTGGCCGAAATCGTGCTACAGCAGATGCGCGACGAAGGCATCGACATTGTCGATCAGGCGCCTGCCGATCACATCAGCCAGACCGAGAGCGGCGGCGTTCGCGTCACCACGCAGGATGGCCGCATCTTCGAAGGCAGCCATCTGTTGATCGCGGCCGGGCGCAAAGCGAACATCGACAAACTGAACCTGGAGGCCGCAGGCATCCGCCACAATCGCGCCGGGGTGGTCGTTGATGACAGCCTGCGCAGCAGCAATCGCCGGGTCTATGCCATTGGCGATGTGGCAGGCGGGCTGCAGTTTACCCATGTGGCGGGCTATCATGCTGGAGTGATCATCAAATCCATCCTGTTTGGCCTGCCCTCCAAAGCCAAGACCAATCACATTCCCTGGGCGACCTATACTGCGCCGGAGCTGGCGCAGGTCGGTCTCACCGAGGCGCAGGCCCGTGCGCAGCACGGCGACAAGATGGAAGTGGCGCGCTTTGACTATCACCACAACGACCGCGCCTTGGCCGAGCGTCACAGCACCGGCCTGATCAAGGTGATGGTGGTGAAGGGCCGCCCGGTCGGCGTGTCCGCTGTGGGCCATCAGGCGGGTGAATTGATGTCGCTGTGGTCCATGGCCATCGCCAACAACATGAAGATGAGCCAGGTCGCGGCCATGGTCGCGCCCTATCCGACAATTTCCGAGATCAACAAACGTGTTGCGGGGGCCTATTTCTCGCCGCGTCTTTTTGATAGTCCAAGGGTGAAACAAGTGGTGCGCTTTGTGCAGCGCTGGCTCCCGTAATGCCGGAAGGGGCGGAATGCTCAATACCTTATCAGGCCGATTCCTGATCCTGACCACGGTTTTCGTCATGCTGGCGGAAATCCTGATCTTCGTTCCGTCCATTGCCCGATTTCGGCTGGATTACCTCTCTGACCGGTTGGAGCGGGCGCAGATCGCCTCGCTGGCGCTGTTGGCTGATGACATGCTGGAAACCGAGCTGGAGGCCGAGCTGCTGGAAAACGCAGGGGTCTTTAACGTGGTGTTGCGCCGCGACGAAGTGCGCCAGTTGGTGCTGTCTTCGCCGATCCCATCGCCCATTGCAGGCACTTATGATCTGCGCAACAGCAGCCCCTTCACGCTGATTGGCGAGGCCATGGGGCGGCTGATCACACCGGACAATGAAATCATCCGCGTGATCGGCGCGCCGGTGCGGGATGCCGGGCTGCTGATTGAAATCACCATCGAAACTCAGGGGCTGCGCGCGGCGATGATCGATTATGGCGTGCGGATCCTGATCCTGTCCGCGGTCATCTCGATTTTCACGGCGGTGTTGCTGTTTGCGGCAGTGCGCCGGTTCATGGTGAAGCCGATCAAAGGGGTGATCGGCTATATGCAGCGCTATGCGGCGGCGCCAGAAGACGCCCGTGGTATCATTCATCCCAGCGCAGGCGTGGCAGAGCTGCGTGAGGCCGAAGAGGCGCTGATGAAGCTGCAGACCGAACTGACCCAGGCGCTGAAACAACGCGAACGGCTGGCGCAGCTGGGTGGGGCCGTGGCCAAGGTCAGCCATGATCTGCGCAATATCCTGACCTCCGCGCAGCTGTTCACCGACCGGATCGAGATGAGCGAGGACCCTCTGGTGCGCAGGCTGGCGCCCAAGCTGGTGAATTCCATCACCCGCGCGGTGTCGCTCTGTGAGGGCACGCTGGCCTTTGGCCGCGCCGAAGAACCGGCACCGACCTTTGGCCATGTGGCGCTTTACGATCAGGTCGAAGATATCTTTGAAAGCGAAGGGTTAGCGGGGCGTGACAAGGCCTTGGTCAGTTTTGCCAATGGGGTGCCGCCGGATATGCGTCTGCGTGCGGACCCGGAGCAGTTGTTTCGCATCATGATGAACCTGGTGCGCAATGCCCGCCAGGCGATCGAGGCCACGGGCAAGGCCGGGCAGATCATGATCGATGCCCGTGAGGATGGCGACAGTTGGTGGATTTCAGTGGCCGACAGTGGCCCGGGCCTACCCATCAAGGCGCGTGAAAACCTCTTCACCCCGTTTCAGGGCGGTATTCGCAAGGGGGGCACCGGCCTTGGCCTTGCCATTGCCGACGAATTGGCGCGCGGCCATGGCGGCATGGTGGTTCTGCGCAGCACGGGCGAAGAGGGAACGGTGTTTGACATCTGCCTGCCCAAAGGGGACGGCGCGATCTGACGTTTCTGCAGGGTGTTGCCCCATGCCATTGCGGCCCAAGTGCTGGCGGGAAATCCCAGGCTCGATCCGACCTGCATTCTACCTTGATCTGACCGCCGCAGCCGGGAAATGACAAAAGCCGCAGGTTTTCGGGTTTTTGGGGTTGCGCCCCTGCGCCAGTCCCAGTAAACCCCGGCGCAGTGGACCGATAGCTCAGCTGGATAGAGTACTTGACTACGAATCAAGGGGTCGGGGGTTCGAATCCTCCTCGGTCCGCCACTTACCCCTAACATCGCTGATAAAGCTGCTGCGTTGGATTGAGTGCCTGTTGATTTGGGCTCTGGCCTTTCGGATGCTGGCCAAGTTGCTGCACCCCTCCCGCGATGTCTGATCGCTCCTCCGGTTTACGAACCGCAGAACCAGCCGTGCTCCCAAAGTGATTGCACCGATCCTGCCTGCGGGCGGGCGACATCGGCGCGCTTGGCTTGGAAACCGTGCTGCGCTGGGCCTATGGTGCCTTTAGGCATCATTGGCGCGGTTGGGTTTTGTGGAACTGTGTGGTGCAAGCCAGAGGGAGATTCCACCATGCACCAGATCATTGCGCTTTGGTCTCATCCGCGTTCGATGTCCACGGCTCTGGAACGTGTGATGCGCGAACGGGGTGATCTGGACTGCGCGCATGAGCCGTTCATGTATGACTATTACGTCAATCGCAGCGTCCGGGAGATGCCGCATTTCGAGGTGCAGGAGGATCATCCGCACTCCTATGAGGGCATTCGCGACATGCTGCTTGCGCGCGCCGAGGCGCGGCCGGTGTTTTTCAAGGATATGAGCTATTACGTGATGCCAACCATCCTGGAGGACGAGGTGTTTGCCGCGCGGCTGACCAATTGTTTTCTGATCCGCAATCCGATGGCCGCGATCCCGTCGTACTTCAAACTGGACCCTGAGGTGACGCTGGATGAGATCGGCATCGAAGCGCAGTGGCGTCACTATGATGCGCTGAAGCGGGCGGGGCAGGATCCGGTTGTCATCGAAGCGGAGGCTGTGCGCGGCGATGCACGCAGGGCGTTGGCTGCGATGTGGGACAAAATCGGATTGCCGTTTTCAGAAACCGCGTTCGACTGGCAGGGTGGGCCGCCAAAAGACTGGGAGCAGGTCGGGGGCTGGCACAATGATGTCGGCGCGTCCACCTCGATCCGGCCGCTGACGTTGGATGACATCCTGGCACAAGAGCGACGATTTTTTGAACAGGCCCGCGGGGAGCCGAGAATGATGGCATATCTGGAGCATCATCTGCCCTATTATCTGCGCCTCAAGGCGGCAGCTTTTGCCGCATATTGACCTGTGGGATGCGCATCTGTGGAGGATACTGGCGAGGTCACTGTGACGCTGTTGAACACACTCCCGGCTGTTGTTGATGCCATCGGGACCTTGGCGTTTGAAAAGCGGCTTGCCGATATGCTGGGCGCGGTGGTCGAGCATGATTTCACCACCATGGCGCGGTATTCCACCCAAAATGCGCCAGCTTTCCTGATCCACTCCCACAGTTTTCCGGCGCATCTGGCCGAGCTGTATCTGGAGACATTTGTGTCGGCGGATCCCTATGTTCGATATTGGTGCGCAACCCAATGTCCCGGTGTTGTCTGGCTGCAGGAGGTCGCGGCGGACGGCAAGCACTGCACCCAATACCGGGATGTGTTTCTGCCCCAGATCGGGGTGAGCGATGAGCTGGGCGTGTTTCTGCCGCCGCTCGGGACTGATGCGATTGCTGTGTTTCTCAACCGACGGCGGGGCGTGTTCTCCCACCGTGAGGTTGACCAGCTGCGCGAGGTTTATCCCGTTGCAGCGGCTCTTTATCGGCAGCATATCCGCGCCATGATCCTGTCGGGAGAGGTGTCTGGCTCGCCCTCATTCGGTCGTCCCATGCGCGCCACGAGCCGCACCGGGCAGACAATTTGGCTGACCAGCGAGTGGCAGGATCAGCAGGGCGAAACGCAACCGCAGCTCTGCACCGCGATTGCCGAGGCGTTTGGCGTCACAGACAGGTACATCTGGACACCCGCCTCGCAGCAACGCGATGTATCTGGTCTGCAGGCCGATACCTTCGACATCTGGGCGGATCAGATCAGGCTGACCCCGCGGGAGCGTGACATCGTGCGGCTGGTCCTGCAGGGGGAGAGCAGCCAGCGGATTGCCGAGACACTGCAGCGCTCGCCCGGTACGATCAAAAACCACAAACGCCGGATCTACAGCAAGTTGGACATCACCTGTGAGCGAGAGCTGATCCTGATGTATGTCGCGGCGGTGTCACGGCCCCGCTGAAGATCGCCATTCATCACAGCATGTCATCACCGCATGTCATCATCGCGGGCCATGACTGTCACGGGCCGTACCTGGCGCTGGCCATAACTATCGCGGGCCGTACCTGTCGTGGATCGGGGCCATCCTGTGTCAGGGCGCGTCGTGCGCGGTTGGTCCTGTGGCAACAGTTGGGGGCAGCAGGTGGGCGCGGATTTGTTCGTAGGTTGAGGTGCGGGCAAAGGCCGGGGTGGTTTCCAGCACAATGCGCGCTTGCAGATCGAGGCTGGCTGCAAAGGGGCGTTGCAGCTCTCCTCGGTCGAGCATGGGCTGAACCAGCGCCTCATGGGCAATCAGCACGCCACCACCATGGCGGGCTTCCTCCAGCGCCACCGAAAACAGCGAATGAACAGTGCCCGATCTGGGCACGTCCTGACCACCGGGCTGGGCTGACAGCCACATGTCCCAGTCATCGGTCCAGGCACCATCATGCAGCAGCGTGGCGTTTTTGAGGTCGCTGATCTGATTGAGGCCCTGCGCCACCTCTGGCGCGCAGACCGGAAAGATCCTGTCACGGCAGATGTCCATCCTGTGCGGGCCAAGCGGGTCGGTGCTGTAGAAGATCGTCAAATCAAAGGGTTCACGCGCCAAATTGGGCGGCGTGTCCAGCGCAACAACCGAGATTGCGAGGTCAGGCGCGGCCTTGCGCAATTGGCTCAACCGGGGGGGCAGCCAGAGCTGCGCGATGGCGGGCAGGGCGGCCAGTTTGATCTTCTCGGGGGCGGCCTTGGTGCGCAGATCCTGAACCGCCGCGCCCAGGTGATCAAAGGCGCGGGTGAAGCCCGGCAACAGCTCCTGTGCCAGCGGGGTGAGCACCACGCCGCGGGCATTGCGGATGAACAGCGGTGCTTCGGCCCAGGCCTCCAATGATTTGATGTGCTGGGTGACAGCGCCGGGGGTCACCGACAACTCGTCCGCTGCGGCGGTGAAACTGCCCAGCCGGGCCGCGGCTTCGAAGGCGCGCAGAGCGTTCAGATGCGGACCTTTTGGGCGAAGGGGAACAAGCGCCATGATCAATGCCTTAGTTTTTCTACGGCAAAGTTATAGCAATACTGATTTGCTGTGAACAGGCCCCGGATCGCATGTTCGGCCCAGTTCAATTTGTGATGCGGAGGAGCCGTCATGTCACAGCATTTCACCCAACCCGTTGCACAGGCCGACCCGCTTGTGGCCGCGGCTTTGGGGCAGGAAAAACAGCGTCAGCAGGATCAGATCGAGCTGATTGCCTCGGAAAACATCGTCAGCCGTGCCGTGCTGGATGCGCTTGGTCATGAGATGACAAACAAGACGCTGGAGGGCTATCCGGGCAACCGGTTCCATGGCGGTGGCCGGTTTGTCGACGTGGTCGAGACCGCAGCGATTGAACGCGCCAAAGCGGTGTTTGGCTGTGACTATGCCAATGTGCAGCCGCATTCGGGCAGCCAGGCCAACCTGGCGGTCTTCTTTCTGCTGCTGAAGCCCGGCGATCGGGTGCTGTCCCTGGATCTGGCGGCGGGCGGTCATCTGAGCCATGGGCTGAAGGCCAATCTGTCGGGCCGCTGGTTTGAGCCTTTTCACTATGGTGTGGACGCTGAAAGCGAGGTCATTGATTATGACGCGCTGGAACGTCAGGCGCAGGAAATCCGTCCCAAGCTGATTATTGCGGGCGGTTCGGCTTATCCTCGTCAGATCGATTTTGCCCGGATCAGCGCCATCGCGAAACAGGTCGGTGCCTGGTTTCACGTGGATATGGCACATATTGCCGGGCTGGTTGCCGGTGGGGCGCATCCATCGCCCTTTCCCCACGCTGATATCGTTACCTGTACCACCACAAAAACCTTGCGCGGTCCGCGCGGTGGGTTGATCCTCACCAACACCGAAGAGTGGTTCAAGAAACTGCAATCTGCGGTCTTTCCGGGGGTGCAGGGATCGATCCACAGCCAGGTTCTGGCCGCCAAAGCCATCTGTCTGGGCGAAGCGCAGAGCCCGGCGTTCCGGGAGTATGCCGCGCAGGTCACTGCCAATGCGGCAATCCTGGCGGAGACCCTGCAGGCGCGTGGTCTGCGGATTGTATCCGGTGGCACCGACACGCATCTCGTGCTGGTGGATTTGAGCCCGAAGGGCATCACCGGCAAACGCGCGGAAACGGTGCTGGAGCAGGCCAATATCACGGCAAACAAGAATGCGATCCCGCAGGACAGTCCGCGCCCGCCAGAGTGGGTCGGCCTGCGCTTGGGCACGGGGGCGGCAACCACGCGGGGCATGGGAGCTGAGGAGTTTGTCGCGCTTGGCGAGATGATTGCTGATCTGGTGGAGGCCGAGGCCGCGCAGGAGACCGAGGCGACGGTTGCGCGTTGCCGCGCCCAGGTGGCGCAGCTGTGCGCGGCCTATCCTGCCTACCCAGCCTAGCAATACGCCCGCTACAGGCGCGACTTGCGTCTGTTGCAAGACCCTGCCGGGTGTTCACCACGGCAGGGTTTTTCTGTGAATGGCCGGGCAGCCCCGTGCGCAGCCACAACCGGGCAGATGGGGCGTTTTGGGGGTGAAGCCGCCGCAGAAACACGGCAGGTTATGATGCAAATGAATAGGATATTTTGATGACTGACAGAGTGTTGCAGCGGCTGCGGGATCTGGAACCGCTGCTATGGATCAATCCGAAATTGGGGCCGGTTGGGCAGGCCGAGGTTCCGGTCAGCCCGGCACAGGTTTTGCAGGCCGAAGACAATTGGCGGGCGCTGGCGCCCCTGTTGCAGCGTTGTTTTCCCGAACTGGCCCAGAGCGGAGGCGTGATCGCGTCAGACCTGATTGAGGTCGACACTTTGGCGCGGGCAATGGACGCGGGCGCGGTTGGCCGTTTCTTTGTGAAAGGGGATCATGCGCTGCCCGTTGCCGGATCAGTCAAGGCACGTGGTGGGATTTATGAGGTCTGTTTGCATGGGCTGTCGCTGGCCCGCGCGCTGGGCCTGATCGGGCCCGATGATGGCCCAGAGGCCTTGGCCGATGGCGCCGTCCAAGCGCGGTTTGCAGACTATACTATCGCTGTGGGATCAACGGGAAATCTGGGGCTGAGCGTTGGTTTGGCCGCGCGGGGGCTTGGGTTTCGGGCGGTGGTCCATATGTCTTCTGACGCCAAGGCGTGGAAAGTCGCGCGTCTGCGCCAACACGGGGTCGAGGTGGTTCAACACCCGGCTGATTACGGCAAGGCCGTCGCGGCGGCCCGCGCAGCAGCGGCAGCGGATCCGTCGATTTACTTTGTCGATGATGAACGCTCCGAATTGCTGTTTTTTGGATATGCGGCGGCAGCGGCCGAATTGCGGGATCAATTGCAGGCCCGGCAGATCCCGGTGGATGCGGATCATCCCTTGTTTCTGTATCTGCCCTGCGGGATTGGCGGGGCGCCGGGTGGTGTGGCCTATGGGCTGAAACAGGTGTTTGGCGATCACGCGCATTGTTTCTTTGTCGAGCCTGCGCAGTCGCCCTGCGCGTTGGTGCAGTTGGCGGCAGGTCTGGAGCAGGTGGTTACCGTCTATGACGTGGGGCTGACCAACAAGACCGAAGCCGATGGCATGGCGGTTGCGGAGGTCAGCCAGTTTGTTGCGGCGGTCATGCAACCCTTGTTGAGCGGGGTCTACACCGTCCGGGACACGGATCTGTTCCGCTGGCTCGCCCTGGCGCAGGAGCACGCGGCGCTGCAACTGGAGCCATCGGCTGCCGCCTGTCTGGGTGGTCCGGCAATGATCTACAACAGCGCCGAAGGGCAGCGCTATCTTGCAGAGCAGGGGTTGGCGCAGAAAACGGAACAGGCCTGCCATGTCATGTGGGCCACGGGCGGCAGTCTGGTGCCGGCGTCGGAATATCAGGGGTTCCTGGACAAAGGGCGGCAGCTGTTGAACAGCGATCACTAAGGGGCGGTTGTTGATGGCCGCCCACTAACGAGCGGTCGCTGATGGGCTGCTTGCAAGGTGCGTTGCCGCGGACAGATGTGGCAGCGCGCTATCATCCGGCTGCGCCGCAGTAGCGCCGTTTGCGCGTGTCGCCAGGCAACTCGCCGTAGCACGCGCGATACCAGTGCGAGAGGGTGGAGGTTGCGGAAAATCCGCTGGCAAGGCTGACCTGGATCAGCGGCAGATCGGTTTGGGTCAGCAACTGACGCGCGTGTTCCAACCGCAGACCGCGATAGGCGGCCATCGGGCTTTGATCCAGTTTGTTGCGAAAACTGCGCTCCAACTGTCGTGGGGAAATCGCAAGGCGCGCGGCCAGTTGGCGCGCAGACATCGGCTCTTCGATATGGGCGCGCATCAATGCAAGCCCGCGCAGCACCAGATCATGCCCCTCTGCCATCCGGCTGAACCGGTGAAACAGCGACAGCTGGTTGCCCATTCCATCGCGCACCAACCCGATGTCTGCTGCCACCGTTTGGCTGAAAAACGTGCCGTGATCCTGCGCCATCATATCAAGGATCATATGCAGCGCGGCAATGCCGCTGACCGCGCTGTGCAGGCGGCCATGGACCCAGGCGGGATCTGATGTGGCGGCCAGCGGAATGCCATCTTCGCGCGCCGCGATCGCCAGTCGTGGGTGAGCAACCACCTCTTTGTCTTTCAGCCCCGGCACCCCCGGCAGCAAGAAGGCGGCGCCACCCACCACACCGATGCGATGGGCTGACGGCAGTTTGCGCCGCAGAATGCTGCGGGTGTTGGCGCTGACCTGCCAACGTTCAGAGCTGGAGCCCAGCAGCACCAATGTGCGATTGCGGTTCTTCAGGTCCAGCGACCAGAGGCGATCCAGCCGATGGCTGAGCGTCATCCGGTAAAGCGGCTGCCCCGCAAGCGTGTTGGCCGCATCCAAGAGATCCTGACAGGCGTGGATCGCCAGGCTGTTGTGCTGGTGCGGGCAGATAAAGGTGAAACTGCAGGTCTGCAGACCTGGGTCACGGTGACGCTGTGGTGAGGGCAGATCATCATACATTGGTGCATTCCTGAAGGGACGGGGCAACAATTGCGGGCGCAGCCGTCGCGGGCAAATCAGTAATTCTGATTTCCTGGGTCAGTAATTCTCAGCCTGGCTGGAATGCTCCACCCGGCTGGCAGGGCCTATGGCCGCCGGTGGCAGGGATCCATCGCTGCCCAAAACCGTGAATAAAAAAAGTTCAGATAGTTTTCGGAGCTGAGGCGTTGTCTTTGGTAGGGACGCCGTTGTCCCGGAAAAGAGGGAGAAACTTGATGAAAACAGTCTTGGGATGTGCCGTGGCCTGCCTGCTGTCCGCAAGCGCCGCATTTGCCGGTGGCCATAGTGTGTGGAAATCCGTGGACGCCATGTCCAGCGTCGCCTTTGGCTCGATCAAGGCAAATGAAATCGGCGAGGTGCATCATTTCACCAAGGTCGATGGCACCGTTGGCGAAAATGGCACCGTCACCGTCTCTATCGATCTGGGCTCTGTGGAGACCAATATCGACATTCGCAACGAACGGATGGTCGAGCATATTTTCAAGGCTGCAGCGCCCACAGCGGTGCTGAGTGGAACCGTGGATCTGGCGGATTTCGACAGTCTCGCGGTGGGTGATACCGCGCTGAGTGCATTCGAGGGTGTGTTGCAATTTGCCGGAGCGGAAGCAGATATCGACGCTGACATGTTGGTGGCCCGCCTCGGCGAGGATCGCGTGCTGGTGACCACGGCTGATTTCATCATGCTGTCGACCTATGATCTGGGCATTGATCCGGGTCTGGACGTTCTGCAAGAGCTGGCGAGCCTGGACAGCATCACCCGTGCGGTGCCGGTGACGGTTCGGATGGTGTTTCAAAAATGAGCGCGGATGTGACCGTTTCCCAGCGTCCTGGCGTGTTTCGCGGTTTGGCGCGGGCGGCGCTATGGTCTCTTTCACTGGCTGGCTTGCTGTCGCTGTCCCTGCCTGGGGCGGCCCTGGCTGCTGGGGATGTGAAGGCCGGGAAATCCGTCTTCAAGAAATGCAAAGCCTGCCATACCGTGAAGGAAGGCAAAAACAGGGTCGGACCATCGCTGTTTGGCATTGTCGATGCGCCTGCAGGAGCGGTTGAGGGGTTTCGCTATTCCGATGCTCTCGCCCAGTCCGGGCTGGTTTGGGATGACGCGACGCTGGCGGCGTTTCTCAGCGCCCCGCGCGAGGTGGTGCCTGGCAATCGCATGGCATTTCCTGGGTTGAAGAAACAGAGCGATATCGACAACCTGATTGCGTATTTGACGGCTCAATCAAAATAGGGGCGTGCCTTTGGTTTCATTCTTCAATCCAACGTCGCAGGACGCCGCGGTGAGAGAAGGCCTGGCCCAGGTGTTCCCGCGGGTTTGGCGCTATGCGCTGAGCCTGACGGGAGCCAGGGCCGAGGCGGATGATCTGGCCCAGGCGGCCTGTCTGCGGGCGATGGAACGGGCGGATCAGTTTTCGGCCGATGGCCATCTGGACCGTTGGGTGTTTCGGATTGCCCATAACCTGTGGGTGAGTGAAATCCGCAAGCAAAAGGTGCGGCGCGGCAATGGTCTGATCGGCATTGAGGTCGCAGATATTGTCGATCCGACGCAGAACGCTGAAATGCAGCAACAGCGCCGAGAGCTGCTACAAAGTGTCCTTCACCTACCGGAAGCACAGCGCCATACGGTGATTTTGGTCTATGTCGAAGGGTACAGCTACCGGGATGCTGCCATGATTCTGGATGTGCCCATCGGCACAGTGATGAGCCGCCTTGCGGCCGCGCGGGCGACCTTGTCGAACAAGTTCCGCGCAGAGGAGAAAGAGCGCGATGCGAGATAGATTTTTCACCGACGAAGAACTGACCGCATTCCTCGATGGCGAGGAGGAGTTTGCTCCGATGGAGGCGATCGCCTCTGCGTTGGAGAGCGATCCTGCTTTGGCCAAACGTCTTGAGGCGCTGGATCTGGACCGCGCGATGCTGGCAGAGAGTTTTGCGGGCTTGCAGCCGGATCCTGCCGTTTTGGAACATGCCTCTGCTGGGGCACGCGCCCTCGCTGCAGGGGACAGCGCAACGCTGGGTGGACCGTTGGCTGGACCAGGGTCACGGTTCGGCCGTCTCCGTGGGCTATGGGTCGGGGCCGCGGGCGGGGCGGTTGCGGCGGCTTTGGTGATCGGCTTCGCGCTTGGCAGCGTGGTCAACCCGGCGCGACAGGGCTGGGCGGAGTATGTGGCGGCGTATCAGGCGCTTTATTCCAACAGCACGCTGGCGCATATTGATTTGTCGACTGCGGAGAAACAGGCGCAGTTGGATCGCGTCAGCGCTTCGATTGGCAAATCCATCGCCATCGACAAGCTGGAGGTGTTTCCCGAGGTAAAATTCGCGCGCTCGCAGATTCTCAGCTTCAAGGGGAAGCCGCTGATTCAGTTGGCGTTTCTGACCAGCACAGGAGAGCCTTTGGCGCTGTGCATCATGCGGGCCAGCGACCCTGTGGACAAAGCACCGGAGCTGCGCCGTATGGAAGGGTTGAGCACCGCATTGTGGGATCAGAACGGCTATCGCTACATCTTGATTGGTGGGCAGGACGACGCGTTGATCGGGCGCATGTCAGCCAGCCTGTCCGGGTTGGATGTTTGATCTGTCGTCAGCGCCGTGGTGCCGTATGTGAGCGATCACGTCTGAAACGCGATGTCGGACCACCACGTCCTAACCACGGTATCTGAGTGATCAGTGACCCTGCGCGACAGCATCTTGGCCATCGCGCAGGGAACATGGTTCAGGTCAGCCGGGCGCGCAGCCAAGGCAGCTGTGACAGCACAACGGTGTCCAGCAGCAAAACGGTCAGCAGGGCCAGCCCGGCCATCGGGAAGGCCATCGCGACCGTCAGACCAACAAGCAGCGCACCGCGCCAGACGGGCAGCTCTTTGGGCATCGGTGGTGCGGCCAGGCGCCCGGCGCCTGCGGGGCGTCGTTTCCACCACAAAATGACGGCGCTGGCGCAGAGGAACAGAACCCCCAGGCAGATCGCGGTGTTGGCCAGTACGGACCAAAGCCCCAATGTGCCCATATGCAGGGCGATGCCGACCGCCATTGCTTTGCCTGCCCAGGAATAGTCTTCGAAGCGGACATCAGCCAGGATCTTGCCGCTGTACTGGTCGATGTGCGCGGTTCGATCCGAGGTTGGATCAAGGCTGTCCGTGCTCATGGAATCACGGCTCAGGGTCCAGACGCCGGTTGGCGTTTGCGGCAGGCTCATCTGGTAGCGTCCGGTAAAGCCGATGTCGCGGGCCAGGGCATCCACGGTGTCGATTGTCACGCTGCCTGTGCGTATCCCATCGGTGCCTGCTGTGCTGCCGGAGGCGGGCAGCGGGGTCTGTTCCAAGGCCCATGGCACCTCGCGGCGGTCGTGGTCCAGCGCGGCGTGGGTCAGGTCAGAGAGCGGGACAGCATCCCATTTTTCTGCAGGAAACTGGCTCCAGGCTTGGACCATTTTGCCGCCCCAGATACCGGCCCAGGCCAGTCCCGAAATCAGAAACGCTGCGAGGAACAGGCTGGTCCACAAACCAACAACCCCGTGGAGCGATTTCCAACTTGCCCGGCTGCTGACGGGCTGGACGGTTGGCACCGTGGCCTTGCGCCAGCCAATGCGTTTGGGCCACCACATGTACAAACCTGTGGCGATCAGCACCAATGTGAGCGAGGCTGCCGTTTCCAGCATCCGGTCGCCGGTGACGCCGAGCATCAGATTGCCGTGCAACGCGTCGGCAAAATCGTACCAGCCCGTGCGCCGGGGGAAGGTTTCGATCACCTCGGCGGTGTAGGGGTCGACGGCGACCATGGTGGCTTCGCCGTCGTGATCGACGCGGAAGAGCGCGGCGAGATCGTCGGATCGGGGCGCAACATATTGGCGCAGATCCCCGCCGGGAATTGCGCTGAGTGCGGCCTCTGCCTGAGCGGAGACGGCCATACTGTGCTCTTGTGGGAGAACGGCGGTGCGTTCCCCGTCGCGCCCGTCAATCCAGGCGATCCAAAGCATCGCCATGCCCGTCAGCGCCAGTGCAGCCAGGAACGGGAGAACGATGAGGCCCGTGTAGAAATGCCAGCGCCAGGCGGCATAGTAGAGTTTTTGCGCACCCAAAGAGGGCTGCGCAGCAGATGTTGAGTGTGTCATTGCGGTGGCTCCATGCCTTATGCAGGCCCTCCGATGTGGATCGGGGGCCGGATTATTGGGTGATCAGGTTGAACAGATCACAGGCGTGGAGGGGCTCGCGTCGGGTGGGACAGATCCAAGGCAGCACGGGCGACCACCAGAACGGGTGCCGGGTGCTGCGGTGCCGGGCGCTGGATCAATGCCAGTGCGGCGTTTTGGGGATGCTCCGGCAGGAGCGCGGCGCTCACCAGTCGGCAGGCCTCACACTGAGACATGGTCCCGTGGTGGCTGTCGGTGTCCTCAGCGCATAGATCCGCAAGGGATCCGCCTGCGGCGAGGAAGGCGGTGAACTCTGGCGAGGTCTCCGCCGTGTTGATCCGATGCCCAAAGCCAATCCCAATGAGCCCGACCACAAGGGTGAGCACAGGGAGCAATTGCCAGGAGGGCAAAGCCAGCTTTTTGGACCAAAGACGCCACATAGACACTGCCTATGGCCAAATCACAGATATTGCGAGCAAAAATATATGCAGGCGACGGGCCAAGACGCCGCAGGGACGATGGCCCGTCGAATAGAACAGCCTGCTATAAGGGTTTAGCAGAACGGCCTGTCAGAACGGCCTATCAGATCGGCAGATAGCGATCAGACCAACTGGTGCCCGCATCGCCGCGGTCGATCATTTCGGTGATCTGCGTGTCGCTGTATCCCAACCGTTGCAGGATCTCGCGGGTGTGGGCGCCGTATTTCGGCATCGGGCCGGGTATGGTGATTCTGCCCTGTTGTGGCCGCACGGCATTTGGGGCGACCAGATCACACCAGCGCCCCATCGGGTGCTTGTCATGACGGATGACGCGGAATGTGGCCTGTGACAGATCGATGTCGCCTTCGCTTTCCAATTGCAGCGCGGCGTCGCGCGTTTCATGCAGCGAGGAAAGCGGGACCGCAGCCGTTGACGAGCGTTGAAACATGGTTTGCCAATGCTGCAGCGGTTGGGTCGCAAAGCGATCTGCAAGGGCGGCCTGCAAATCCGCCTCTGGGGTGTCGGCCAGATCGGCGAGCTCTGCATGACGGGTCAGCATCTCGCGCTGTTCCTTAGGGGCGGCAAAGAAGAACCACCCGTCGCTTGCCTCATAGCAATGATAGAACGGACCCCATCCCAAAACCTCACGACCGGAGGGTTCATCGAATGGCGCGCGGGATTTGTGGTCATACATGAATTGCGCCTGGATCAGGTTTCCGGCCGCTGCCAGAGAGGCGCGCGCAATGCTGCCCTGGCCTGTGATGTGCAGGTCCTGCAGCGCCCCGCCCAGGGCCACGCAGGCGCAAAACCCGGTCAGCACATCGATGGTGCCGAAATGGGCGTGCTCTTCCGGCGTGTCCATACCGCCGCCAAAGCGCATCATCACCCCGGTGGCCGCCTGGGCCAGATCATCATAGCCCAGATGGTCTGATTTTGGCCCACGGCGAGGGCCGCCGAAGGCATCCAGCTGCACCAGAATCAGGCGTGGGTTGATGGCCTGCAAACGCTCTTGCGTCAGACCGAGCTGATCGCGTTGCGCATCCGTGCCGTTCATCGTGATGATGTCTGCCTCGGCAATCAGTTTGGCGAGGGCGTCCTGTCCGGCAGCGCTGCGCAGGTTCAGCAGAATGCTGTCTTTGCCACGTTGGGCATGGATGCCAAAAACAACGGTGTTCCAGGGATCAACCGAGGGTTCGACCGGCTGTACCAATGTCACCTGTGCCCCAAAGCGTGCAAGCGTGGAGCCGATGGTCGGGCCTGCAATCACATTGGTCAGATCCAGCACGCGCAGCCCATCCAGCCAGCCGGCACTACCGGTTGTCGCGGCCCCCTCGCGCACCGGGGCTTTCAGCAGTTGGGTCAGGTCTGCGGGGCGGGCGGGTGTTTTTTGCGTGGCACCCTGATCAGAGGAGAGCCAAGCGACATTGCCCATCTGTTGCATCGCGCCGTGAACAGGATCATCGACCGGCAGAATGAGCCCGGAGGCCAGCGCATGGGGGTCATGCAGCCATTCAGCCGTGTATCGTTGCGCCGTGGCGGGCGCTTTGGCGGCGCCAAACAGGGCCTCCCATTCATGGGCGGGTTTGGTCAGGAATGCCGCTTTCATCGCATCGGACAGGCGTGTCCGGTCTGCGGGGCCAACCGGATAGTTGCGCAATGACCAGTCCGCGGGCCAATCCGGACTGTCCAGATAGGCCGAGAAATCAGGCAGATCCGCCAGCAGCTCCTGCAGCCCGAGGGTTTCCAGAACGCGCCGGGGGTGGCTGGCGACCGAGCCGCTGACCACATAGAAGCCGCGACCGTCGGCACAGGTGTAGGTGCGATAAAACGGATCAAGGAATTCAGACAATTCGGCAAAGGCGAGGTTGAGCGGCAGCCCCTCCGCCAAGCGGCGGTCAATCTCGAGCTCGCGGGGGGATTTGTAGCGGTCCGGGTAATCTTCGATTTGTTCGCAATTGTAGACCAGACCTTCGAGCAGTGCGGTGGCCAGCGGCACTTCGATATGATCACCGCCGTTTGTGTCGCGCGCGGTCAGGGCAAACAGCACCGACATGGCGCCAAAACTGGCCCCATAAGCAGAGGCCAGAGCGAGCGGTGAAAACGACGGGTTGATGCCCATCAGTCTGCGGTTCAGTCCCATGTCGGTGAACTGCCCGGTGTAGGCTGCAATCACCGCTTCCCAGGCGGGCAGTTGGGCCAAATCCGGATCGGTGGAGGCAAACCCCGGTAGCGACAGATAAACCAGTTGATTATTAACCGCGCGCAGATCCTGGGGGCCAAGGCCCAGGCGTTGCATCACACCGGGGCGGAAGTTTTCAATCACCACATCGCTGCGTTCGGCCAGGGCGAGTGCAGTCTCGCGCCCCTGGGTGGTCTTCAGATCCAGCTCGAGCGTTTGTTTGCCGCGCGACAACATATCAAACGCCGGGCCGTCAAAGCCGGTGCCGCCAGGTGGGGTGATCCGGATCACCTCGGCCCCCATATCCGCCAGCATCATGCCGACGAGGGGACCCGCCAGGTAGTGGCCAAAATCCAGAACACGAATGTGGGCGAGGGGGCGGTGTGACATGGCAAAACCTCAGGCGCTGGGCGAATGACTTTGCGTTCGAGGCTACGGGCTGAGCGGCGTAATAAACACTGGCATTGTGGCTATGGGCTCCCTAAGAAAAAGTTATGGTATATTCTGTGCGACCGATATCTGGATCTCTCAATGCGCTGCTGGTGCTGGAGGTTGCTGTGCGACATGGCAACCTGTCTTTGGCGGCGCGTGAACTGGGAATGAGCCAGCCTGCGGTGTCCCGGCATATTCGCACGCTTGAGGGGCGATTGGGGCAGCCGCTTTTTGGTCGCAACAACAACCAGATTGCCCCGACCGCTGCGGCGCGACAGCTGGCGAAGGCGATTGCGCTTGGGTTTGGTCATGTCGATCAGGTGTGGAGCCAGATCTCCGCTGCGCCGGATCCTCAGGACGTGACGTTGGCCTGTACCTTCGGGTTTGCAGAACAATGGCTTATGCCACGGTTTTCTGATCTGCGCCGTTGTGTGGCTCCGGGGCGGGTGCGGGTGATGACGACCGACCAGCTGGGGGATATCGATCTCAGCCGTCTGGATGTGGCCGTTGTCTGGGATCCTGAACAGATGCCCGAGCGGCCCAGCTTTCCTCTGTTTCGTTCTGAGGTTTTTCCGATTTGCAGCCCGGATTTTCTGCGATCACACCCTTTTGTCCAAAGCGATATCGCGGCCTTGTCCGCAGATCTGTTTTTACATTTTGATGTGGGGGATTCCGGGTTTCTGACCTGGGCGGATTGGTTTCGCGCCGCAGGTGTGGCGGCACCGCATGTGGTGGCGGGTGCGGTGTTTGATGCCTATCCGTTCATGCTACAAGCGGTGCGGCGCGGCGAGGGGCTTGCGCTGGGCTGGCGCGGGTTGGTCGACGACGCGCTGCAATCGGGGGAGGTGATCCGCCTGGATCCGGTGGTGCGCGACCGTGACGTGTCATTTTATCTACAACATCGGCCCTTGCGCACCGGGCCCACCGCATCAGTAGGGGTTGCGTCGGGGGATGAGGTGCCAGGGGGTAAGGTGGCTGGGGATAAGGCGTCGAGGGATAAGACATCTGGGGATACAGCACTGGCTGCATTGCTGGATTGGTTCCGCACCGCAACCGACCAAGAGGGCGCGACGGCGCAGGACGAATGACAGGCGCGCACAAGAAAACGCCGCAGCAAGTTGTCTGAAACTTGACCTATTTCTTTGTATAGCCGCACCGGTTTGGGTGTATGAAACCCATCTGGAACGACGCCGAAGATGTCTGTCAGCTCACTCTTTGCACTTTGGTTGTCACCAACAGTACCTCTCGGCCACCATGTCCCCGGAACAGAACCGACTTGTTCCCCCTTGCCCAAGAAGGTTTTGATGCGAGGCTTACTCCTAGTCGCGGGCCACCAAACCAGTCGATCTTTCACGTTCTGTTTGTGTGTGTCCTCTTCAAACGCCCAAACTCGGGACTTCGATGGCCAAACCATTTCACCAGTGTTGGGGTTTTCAATGGCATAGTATAAGTTTGGCCTTTCTTTGGCAGTCTTTGCGCAGGTATAGTCTGCGTCTGTCCAAAGCCCCCTCTCATCACCATCAGAGTTTCCATAGTTCGATGATTGTCCATCAGACATCGCTATGAGACGTCTTTGCCAGCCTGCTGGGTCCTTCTTATCCTCCTTTGAGCGTTTGGCATAGACAACCACATAATCATGCATATCCGAGATGTTCGTGTAGCCGCAAAGCGATAATGTCACCCGTGAGCAATTCAGAAGTGTCACACTCCTCGCAAAACGATGTGAGGAAGAGCCGATATGGGATGGGTGATGATGAGCGAGCGCGAGTTGAACCGCGTAGAGATTTTGGCGCAGGT
>NZ_JAJDWC010000115.1 GCF_022825805.1 Phaeobacter sp. | reverse complement strand
ACCAATCGCGCTCGACCCAAAGGTGTCAGTCTGGCATTGCTGTGAATGTTCATTCGATCCCTCCGAATAGGGTTGGTGCTTGGTAACTCCAACCAACTCGGTCTGGATCGAATGGACAACCTGTTGAAAGCTCACACCTAGCGGGCGGACATCATCAAGTCTTACTGTATCAAATCTCACTGTTTCCAATCTCACTGTGGCCGGTCGCAACCCCTGTTGCTCCGGCCACAGTTGTTTTTGCGTTTGGCGGAAAACAAGCGGGGGGGATGGCCGGGCTTACGATTGGGACAACTGCGCACAACACGCCGATCTGAAGGGCCGAAACCTAGCAAAACCAACCGCGCGCAGCAAAGTGCAGCCGTGAGACTGAGGCGGCGGCGTCTTTGTCGAATGGGAATAATGGCGGAGAGACAGGGATTCGAACCCTGGGTCCCCGTGAAGGGACAACGGTTTTCGAGACCGCCCCGTTCGACCACTCCGGCACCTCTCCGCGGGGGGTGGAGGCCGTTTACTGGGGAACGCAGACCCTTGCAAGAGGGAATGCGCTGGTTTGCGAGGAAAAGTGTTTTTTGATTGTCTAACGGATCAAAACCCTTACCTTTTGATCCATGACACACATGCTTTCCCCACTGCGCAATATGCTGCGCGGCTGCCTGGCCTTTACTGTCGCTCTTGCCCTGTTGATCGTGCCGCTTCAGGCGGCGGAGCGCGAGCGTGTGGTCGATTTTCTGGAAACAACTGGGTTTGACGTGGCGCTGGACAGTATCGCGCAATCGGCGGAGCTGGCGCCTGATATGCTGGGCATTGATGCGGGTGATTTTGGCATTGCCTGGACCAGCCTGGCGCAGGAGGTGTTTGATCTTGCGGAGATGCGCGAAACGGCGATCGGGATCCTGGAAAGCACGCTGGACGACCAGGCGCTTGCCTACGCCGCGGAGTTCTACGCCAGCCCCTTGGGAGCGCGTCTGGTCGCGGCAGAGAACGCCGCCCACCGGGTTGCCGATGACGCGGCCAAACAGGAGGCCGGGCAGCGCATCATCGCCGATCTTGTGGCCGAAGGTGCCAAGCGGCCGCAGCTGTTCCGCCGTATGGGGGATGCGGTGGATGCCGCGGGCACAGGGGTGCAGGCCCTGCAGGAAATTCAGTTCCGTTTTCTGATGGCGGCGAGTGCCGCGGGGGTCGTTGACCTCCAATTGGACGCAGACGGGTTACGCGCCTTTATGAAAGAGCAAGAGGCCGAAACGCGGCTGGCCATGCGGGCGGCCAACATGGCGGCCTCTGCCTATACCTATCAGGCCTTCAGCGAGGCTGAGCTGGAGACTTATATTGCGGCGTTGGAACACCCGTTGATGCAGCGGGTGTATGAACTGCTGAATGCTGTTCAATATGAAATCACGGCCAGCCGGTTCGAGCAATTGGCCTACCGGTTGAGCGGATTGGAGCCCTCGCAGGATTTGTGATCCAGCTGGCTTGGGTGGCTGCCCAGTCATACGTTCAGATGCGGGCCTAGTTGGGTGTCATAGCATTTGGTGGCGCTCGTTTGACAAGCCATGCAAAAACCAATTGACTTATCCACACAATCACAGGATAAGCGCGCATCCCGGCCCGGACTCCCCGCGCCGGGGTTTATTTGTCATACGCCCCGAGAGGGGCGCGCTGTTCGAGGTGGCTTTGGCCAAAACACCGGATGCATGATGTGCGGATGGGACCGTAGGACGCGGGTAGAAAAGGAAAGACGCATATGTTTGCGGTCCTCAAAACCGGCGGCAAGCAGTACAAAGTTCAACCCGGCGATTTGCTGCGTGTTGAAAAACTGGCTGCTGATGCTGGCGAAACAATCCAGTTCAACGACGTTCTGATGCTCGGTGGTGATGCACCGGTCGTGGGTGCGCCTTTCGTGGACGGTGCTGCGGTTCAGGCCGAAGTCGTCGACCAGATCAAGGGCGAGAAGGTCATTCACTTTGTGAAGCGCCGTCGTAAGCACTCCTCCAAGCGCACCAAGGGCCATCGTCAGAAGCTGACCCTGGTGAAGATCACCGAGATCCTCGCCTCCGGTGCAGATAAATCCGGTGTGAAATCCGCATCCGGCCAAGGCGCAGCACCTGCTGCTGGCAAAGCTGCTCCTGCAGCCAAAGCCGCACCAGCTGCCGCTGCCGACAAGCTGACCGACCTGAACGGTGTTGGCCCGGCTGCTGCCAAGAAGCTGGAAGAAGCTGGTCTGACCACCTTCGCCCAGATCGCAGCCTTGTCTGACGCAGACATTGCTGGTATCGAAGGCATCAAAGTGAAACCCGAGTGGGTTGAGCAAGCCAAAGAACTGGCTAAAGGCTAAGGAGAGACAGAATGGCACATAAAAAAGCTGGCGGTTCCTCCCGTAACGGTCGCGACTCAGCGGGTCGCCGCCTTGGCGTGAAACTGTATGGTGGCCAGGCGGCCATCGCAGGCAACATCATCATTCGTCAGCGCGGCACCAAGTTTTGGCCGGGCGAAGGCGTTGGTCTGGGCAAAGATCACACCATCTTTGCGACCACCGATGGCGCTGTCACATTCCACAAAGGCCTGAAAGGCCGCACATTTGTATCGGTTCTGCCAGTGGCGGAGGCCGCTGAATAAGCCGACCCGCAAGGTGGATGAAAATCAGGGATCGGCGGAAACGCCGGTCCCTTTTTCGTTTTGGTTGGTATTGCCGACATGGGCCGCTGATAGGGCTGCCGATATCTGCCGACCAAGGTGCCTAACCGAATGTAAACGGTAAGGTGTTAAAGAGTGGCGCTTGCACCACCCGGGGTTGGGCGGTGTTAGTCGTCTTCGAGAGGAGCGAGGACATGAGTTTGGATGAGAATGTCATGGAACAGCCGGTGATCGACGCGGGGCGGTTTGTCCTGCGGCCCTTGCGCAAGTCCGACGAGGGCTTGATTGCGCATTATGTCAGCGACGAGCGCGTCGCACGTATGACCAGCGCCATTCCCCATCCCTTGCCGCCGGGCGCGATAGAGGCCTTTGTCGCGCGCGCCATGGAGCCTTCTCGCGAGGAAGATGTCTGGGCCATCGACAGCACGGCTGATGGCGGCGAAGAGCTGAAAGGCATCATCAGCCTTAAACGTCTGGACCGGGACCAGAGCGAGGTTGGCTATTGGATTGCGCCGATCTTCTGGAACAACGGGCTTGCCTCGGCGGCGCTGCAGACATTGGTCGACACCAATCCGCAAGGCTGCAGCGCGCTGTTTGCCACGGCATTTCAGGACAATCCGGCCTCGGCCCGGGTGCTGACCCATTGTGGGTTCGAATATCTCGGCGATGCGGAGACCTTCTCTGTGGCACGCAACGCGACCGTCCCGACCTGGACCTACAGCCGAAAACTCTGATTGGCCTAGCGCCCAGTTTAGGTTAAGCGGTGCCAACCGGCTTGCATGGGCCGCTCTCTTATTTCCGTCGTGAGTTACGGCGGACTGCTGCAAGGATCTGATATGAAATTCCTGGACCTGGCCAAAGTCTACATCCGCTCCGGCGCGGGCGGAAACGGCTGTGTCAGCTTTCGCCGTGAAAAATACATGGAATATGGCGGCCCTGATGGCGGGGACGGCGGCCGTGGTGGATCGGTTTGGGTCGAGGTGACCGAGGGTCTGAACACGCTGATTGATTTCCGCTACCAGCAGCATTTCTTTGCCAAAAATGGCCAATCGGGCATGGGCCGTCAGCGCACCGGCAAGGATGGGGATGATATCGTCCTGCGCGTGCCCGTCGGCACCGAGATCATGGATGAGGATCAGGAAACGGTATTGGCCGACCTGACAGAGGTCGGAGAGCGGTTTCTCCTCGCCAAAGGCGGCAATGGCGGATTTGGCAACCTGCACTTCAAAAGCGCCACCAACCAGGCGCCGCGACGGGCCAACTCCGGTCAGGACGGCATTGAACGCACAATCTGGTTGCGTCTGAAGCTGATCGCGGATGTCGGGCTTTTGGGGTTGCCGAACGCTGGCAAATCGACGTTTCTGTCGGCCACCTCCAATGCCCGTCCCAAAATCGCAGATTATCCGTTTACCACGCTGCACCCAAACCTCGGCGTGGTGGGCATTGATGGCGTGGAGTTTGTGGTGGCCGATATTCCCGGTCTGATCGCAGGCGCCCACGAAGGCCGCGGTATCGGCGACCGGTTCCTCGGCCACGTCGAACGCTGCGCCGTGCTGCTGCATCTGGTGGACGGGACGTCGGAAACCATCGCCGAGGATTATCAAACCATCATCAACGAGCTTGAGGCCTATGGCGGGGAACTGGCGCAGAAACCACGCATTACCGCGCTGAACAAGGTCGACAGTTTGGATGAGGAGGAGCGCGCAGAGGCCAAGGCCGCCTTGGAGGCAGCCGTTGGCGGACCCGTGGCGCTGATGTCGGGGGTCAGCCGCGAAGGGTTGAACGAGGTTCTGCGTGCGATGCGCACCGAGATCGACGAAGATCGGCTGCGCCAAAAGCCCCAAGAGGAGCAGAGCGCGTGGCAGCCCTAAGCAACGCGAAGCGGGTTGTCGTCAAGATCGGATCCGCTCTGTTGGTGGACCGCGCCTCTGGCGATTTGCGCGCGGGTTGGTTGCATGCTTTGGCGGAGGATGTCGCCTGGCTGAAGGCACAGGGCAAGGATGTTGTGTTGGTGTCCTCTGGCTCCATCGCGTTGGGGCGCGGGGCCTTGGGATTGGCGGCGCAGGATCTCCCTCTGGAGCAATCACAGGCGGCTGCAGCCGTCGGTCAGATCCGTCTGGCGCGCGCCTATGAAGAGGTGCTGGCGCCCCACCAGATCACGACAGCGCAGGTTCTGGTCACGCTGGAGGACAGCGAAAACCGCCGCCGCTATCTGAATTCGCGCGCCACATTGGAGACGCTGATCGGGCTTGGCGTGGTGCCGATCGTCAATGAAAATGACACCATCGCTACCGATGAGATCCGTTATGGTGACAATGACCGGCTGGCGGCCCAAGTGGCCGTGACAGTGGGCGCAGATGCCCTGATCTTGTTGTCGGATGTCGATGGGTTTTACACCGCCAACCCGGCGCTCGATCCGACTGCACGGCGTTATGACCGGATCGAACACATCACCCCCGAGATTGAAGCCATGGCTGGCGACGGTGTGTCCGGCTTGTCCAAAGGCGGCATGATCACCAAACTGATGGCTGCCAAAATGGCCACCGCTGCGGGCTGCGCCATGGCGATCACCGAAGGGTCGCCCGATAACCCTCTGAAATTGCTGGAAAACGGCGCGCCATCAACCTGGTTTTCTGCGCTGGATGATCCACAGCTGGCGCGCAAGCGCTGGATCGCCGCGATGAAAACCCGTGGCGTTGTCTCGGTGGATGCTGGGGCGGCTGCGGCCTTGGCCAGTGGCAAAAGCCTATTGCCGGCGGGGATCCGCAATGTTGAAGGAGATTTCGGCCGCGGTGACCCGCTGGCCATCCTTAGCCCAGATGGACGCAAATTGGGGCAGGGGCTCAGCCGATATACATCGCAGGAAGCAACTGCCATCATGGGCTGCCAATCGAGCGAGATCGAGGCAATCCTGGGCTATGCCGGACGGGCGGCTGTCATCCACCGCGATGATATGGCGCTTTAGAGGGCTCACATGATAGGTCTGTCCCAGCCTGTCCGCGGTTTGCGGCAAATCGGGTCCAACGAAGGTTTCAGACTATGACAGACGCACAGAATATCTCCGCCTTGATGGCCGACATCGGCATCCGTGCAAAGCGCGCATCGGCGCAGCTCGCAACGGCCAGTGCCGCGTGCAAAGAAACAGCGCTGATGGCCGCCGCAGATGCGGTGTGGGAAAACAGAGCCGAGATCATGGCGGAAAACGCCAAGGATCTGGAGTTTGGTCGCAACAAAGGGCTGTCGCCTGCCATGATGGATCGCCTCGCCCTTGATGAAGAGCGGATTGGCGGGATCGTAGCGGGTCTGCGTGCCGTGGCGGGCCAGAATGATCCTGTTGGCGAGGTTCTGGCTGATTGGACGCAGCCAACAGGGCTTCATATCCAGCGGGTGCGTACGCCGCTGGGGGTGATTGGTGTGATCTATGAAAGCCGCCCAAATGTCACCGCAGATGCTGGCGCGCTGTGTCTGAAGTCCGGCAATGCCGTGATCCTGCGCGGGGGGTCCGAAAGCTTCCATTCCAGCCAAGCGATCCATCGCTGTCTGGTTGAGGGGCTGCGTGCAGCGGGTCTGCCCGAAGATGCGGTGCAACTGGTGCCCACACGCGATCGCGCTGCGGTGCAATGCATGCTGACGATGACGGAGTCGATTGATGTGATCGTGCCGCGTGGTGGCAAGGGCCTGGTTGGTCTGGTGCAGCGCGAGGCGCGTGTGCCTGTCTTTGCGCATTTGGAGGGGATTGTTCACATTTTCCTCGACAAGGATGCAGATCCGCAAAAGGCGCTGGATATCGTGTTGAACGCCAAGACCCGTCGCACCGGGATCTGTGGTGCTGCAGAATGCTTGCTGATCCACCGCGATATTGCTGCGACCATTGGGGTGGATGTCCTGTCAGCCTTGGCAGCGGCGGGTGTTGAAATCCGTGCAGAGGCAGGCTTGCCCGGGCCCGATGATATGGTCACCGCGACGGAAGCCGATTGGGGTTGCGAATATCTGGATTCCATCATTGCCGCACGTCAGGTGGACAGTCTTGATGACGCTATAGCGCATATTCGCGAGCATCATTCCCAGCACACCGATTGCATCATCACCGAGGATGACAGCGCGGCTGCAGCATTCTTCTCCAACCTCGACAGCGCGATCCTGATGCACAACGCTTCCACCCAGTTTGCGGATGGCGGTGAGTTCGGCATGGGGGCGGAGATCGGCATTGCGACGGGCAAAATGCACGCACGCGGCCCCGTCGGGGCGGCGCAGCTGACCAGTTTCAAATATCTGGTGCGGGGCAACGGCACAGTGCGCAGCTGATCACGCTCGCGCACATAACAAATGATGAGATAAAAAAAGCGCCGCAAACCCTTGCGGCGCTTTATTTTTTGAACTGTTATTGTTCAGAACTGTATGGTGACCCGCTCGAGGGTTTGTTCGACCCGTACTGTGCGACTGTCGGCCTTTGCGGCCTCTGGCAGCATTGCGAATTGAACCAGCGCCGGCGTCACCGCAGTGGTGGAGCTGCCGCCGCTGACACGGGCCCACAGATCGCCATCGATGTTCAGCTTGCTGCCCTCACCAATCACGGTCCATTTCCCATCGGCGCACAGAACGCGCACATTGCCACCATAAGGCAGGCTGGTTTCAAGGCAGAGCGCGGCCAGGAACGCCAAACGGACCTCGGTGCGCGAACAGCCGTCCTGCAAGGTCCATTGGAATTTCAGACGCCCGCCTTTTTCCATGTCTGCAAGGACCGACATGACTTCAGACCGGCTGATCTGTTGGTCGCTTGCGGCGCCAAAAGCGATGCGGAAAAACCGGATTCTGGCATTTGCATTGGCCACGCTGTCAGAAATCAGATCAAGCTCTGGCCCTGACATATCTCCTGACATTCCAAGCAGTTCCAGGCCATTGTTGATGGCCCCAATCGGGCTGATCAGATCGTGGCAGATGCGCGACCCTACCAAAGCCGCAAGATTAGCATTATCTACAGACATAACATTCCTCCGACACGGGCCCGACACATGACAGACCTAAATGCGATCCTCGCCCCCGGCATGATTGTAACCCACCCAACGCACCCGGAATGGGGGCAGGGGCAGGTTCAATCCAATGCAGGAGGCCGGATCACTGTGAATTTTCCAGATCATGGAAAAGTGGTCTTCAACAGTGCTCAGGTGGCCCTCATTCCTGTCTTTGATCCGTCATAAGCGTTTATGAACGGTTAACGAAGCGCTATCAATTTGAAGCAACCTTGCGCAGTCCCTGCCTCATGGGATAGCTGCTCGCAAGGAAAATCAGTGTTGGGGCTGTTTATGGGCGGGCAATCTCCTGATTTTGAGGTGAAATTGGCACATGACGCCGCCGATCTGCGCGCCGCGCAGGCGCTGCGGTATCGGGTGTTTGTGCAAGAGCTGGGCGGCCAGGGTGACATGGTCGATCACGAGGCCGGGCTGGAGCGTGATCGTTTTGATCCGTTTTGCGATCATCTGCTGCTGTTGGACAAATCCCGCGCTCCGGCCACTTCCGATGCTGAGAAAGCGGAACCAGGCAAGGCCAATGCTGGACAGGTCGTGGGCGTTTACCGGGTCATGACATCGCAACAGGCCGAGGCTGCGGGCGGATTTTACTGCGCGGGCGAATATGACCTGGCGCCGCTCTTGGGTTCGGGGCGGACCCTGTTGGAGCTGGGCAGGTCCTGTGTTCATCCAGATTATCGCGGTGGAACAGCGCTGTATCATCTCTGGTCCGCGCTGGCAGCCCATGTGGAGCGGCATGATATCGAAGTGCTGTTTGGCGTCGCCAGTTTTCATGGCACAGATATCGCCAAGCTGGCGCAACCGCTGTCGATGTTGCAGCACAACCACTTGGCACCGGCACATTTGCGGCCGAAATCCCGCGCCTATCAACCCATGGATTTGATTGCCAAAGATCAGCTGGACCGCCGCGCCGCCACGCTGGAAACACCCGCATTGATCAAAGCCTACTTGCGGGTGGGCGGATGCATCGGTGATGGCGCGTTTGTTGATCACGCATTTAACACAACCGATGTGTGCCTGATTTTGGATATCGCGCGAATGAACGAACGTCACCGCAAACTCTATACCTCCGGGCGGGTTCGTTCATGACCACCTGGCACAGCAATCATGCGCCGGCGCGACCATCGATTTCCGCTGCGGGGTGGGTGCGCGTCCTTGTGCGAGGGCTCTGTTTGGGGGTGTTGGTGTTCGGGGGGCTGGCCCTCCTGTTGCTGTTGCGGTTGATCGAGCGTCCGTTGTTCGGGATCCGCCGTCCGATCACGCCTTGGATCACGCAAGTCGTCTGTCGGTCGGCGTTTCGTATCATGGGGATGGGCTTTCACCACGACGGCGAAAAAATGGTTGGACCCGGGGCAGTCGTGGCCAACCACACGTCGTGGTTGGATATTTTCGCACTCAACGCGCGCCAACGGATCTACTTTGTCTCCAAGGCAGAAGTGGCGAAATGGCCCGGCATTGGCTGGCTGGCGCGAGCGACAGGCACGGTGTTTATCGAACGCAATGCGCGGCAGGCGCAGCAGCAGACCCGCATTTTTCAGGACCGGCTGATGGCTGGCCATAAATTGCTGTTTTTCCCGGAAGGCACCTCCACCGACGGGCATCAGGTGCTGGCGTTCAAGACCACGTTGTTTGCGGCATTTTTTGCGCCTGAGTTGCGAGAGCATATGCAGATCCAACCGGTGTCGGTGGTGTTCACACCGCCAAAGGGTGCGGATCCGCGTTTCTATGGGTGGTGGGGCGACATGGATTTTGGCAGCCATTTCCTGCAAACCTTGGCGGGTGCGCGACAGGGGGCAGTCACGTTGCGCTATCACACGCCTTTGCGGGTGGCCGATTTCCCGGATCGTAAATCGCTGGCGCGGGCCTGTGAGGTCGCTGTGCGGGACGGGCACCGCGATCTGCAGGGCTATGATCTGAAGGCCAGAGTTGGACGCGAAGACGCGGTCTAACCGGGTTATCATCGGATCAATTGATGATCTGACCGACAGTGCGCCTTTTGGTCTTGCCTCGCGATGCAACCTGTCATATACGCGCGCCATTCAATCCGCAGGTGGGGATTGGCCTGTTCGGGGGAGACATCCCCGACAGACCGCCGGTTGGAGCAGTCGCTCTGAGACCCCCGCCAAGGCACGAAACCGGAAAAGGAAAAGATACATGGCTCTTCCCGAGTTCTCCATGCGCCAACTGCTGGAAGCAGGCGTTCACTTTGGTCACCAGACACAGCGTTGGAACCCACGCATGTCGCCGTTCATCTATGGCGCGCGCAACGGCATCCACATTCTGGACCTGACCCAGACCGTTCCCATGCTGGACGCTGCACTGAACGCAGTGCGTGACACCGTCGCAAAAGGTGGCCGCGTTCTGTTCGTCGGCACCAAGCGTCAGGCCGCTCAGCCTATCGCAGACGCTGCAGAGAAATCTGCTCAGTACTTCATGAACCACCGTTGGCTCGGCGGCACGCTGACCAACTGGAAAACCGTGTCCCAGTCCATCAACCGTCTGAAAGAAATCGACGAGCGTATGGCGACCGGCGCAGAAGGCCTGACCAAGAAAGAGCGTCTGGGCATGGAGCGCGACCAGCAGAAGCTGCAGGCGTCTCTGGGCGGCATCCGCGAAATGGGCGGTGTTCCTGATCTGCTGTTCGTCATCGACGTGAAAAAAGAAGCGCTGGCAATCGCAGAAGCCAACAAACTGGGCATTCCAGTTGTGGCTGTTGTCGATACCAACTGCTCCCCTGATGGCGTTGACTACATCATCCCAGGCAACGACGACGCCGCGCGCGCGATCTCGCTGTACTGTGACCTGGTTGCACGCGCTGCACTGGACGGTATGTCCGCACAGCTGGGTGCTGCTGGTGTTGATCTTGGTGCGCTGGAAGATGCCCCAGAAGAAGAAGCCGTCGCCGAGGCTGCTGACGCTTAATCTTGGTGTCAACGAGTTGACATGATGGGCGGGGTAAAACCTGCCCACCCCCCAATCTGATTTGAGGAGAGCCAAAATGGCAATCAAAGCAGCAATGGTGAAAGAACTGCGCGAATCCACTGGCGCAGGCATGATGGACGCGAAAAAAGCGCTCGTCGAAAACGATGGCGACATGGAAGCAGCGGTTGATTGGCTGCGCACCAAAGGTCTGGCCAAAGCGGCCAAAAAATCTGGCCGTACCGCGGCAGAGGGCCTGGTTGCCGTTGTCGTCGAAGGCGGCAAAGGTGTGGCTGTCGAAGTGAACTCCGAAACCGACTTCGTTGCGAAAAACGCAGACTTCCAGGAGATGGTGTCTGGCGTGGCCAAAGCAGCGTTGAACGCGGCGGATGTTGACGCGCTGAAAGCGGCTGACCTGGGCGGCAAGTCCGTTGAAGCCACAATCACCGACAAAATCGCCACCATCGGCGAAAACATGTCCCTGCGTCGCATGGCGTCCCTGGAAGGTCAGACCGTTGTGTCCTACGTCCACAACGCAGCGACCGCTGGCATGGGCAAAATCGGCGTTCTGGTTGCCATGGACGGCGGCGACGAAGCGATCGGCAAGCAGGTTGCAATGCACATTGCAGCTGTGAACCCCGCCGCTCTGTCCGAATCCGATCTCGACGCAGCTGTTGTTGAGAAGGAAAAGCAGGTCCAGATGGACATCGCGCGCGAATCCGGCAAGCCGGAGCAGGTCATCGAAAAGATGATCGAAGGCCGCATGAAGAAGTTTGTCGCTGAATCCACCCTGCTGAACCAGCAGTTCGTTGTGAACCCAGACTTGACCGTTGAAGCCGCTGCCAAAGAAGCTGGCGCGACCATCACCGGTTTTGTCCGTCTGGAAGTGGGCGAAGGCATCGAAGTCGAAAAAGAAGACTTCGCAGCAGAAGTGGCCAAGGCTGCTCAGGGCTAAACCCCTCTGACATCTAAGATTTCTAAGGACCGGTGGCTGACAAGGCTGCCGGTCTTTTTCGTTGTATTGCCCGCGACGCGTTAGATTTTGGTGTCGGGTGTTTGCGCAATGTTGGATTTTAGCAGCGGCATAAGGTTTGATCAGCCTGCGCCAGGCTCGCGCCAAAACAAGACGGGAGACACAAAACGGGCCATCATACAAAACGTGCTGGATCAAATGAAAAGGACCCGAAGCCTGTCGCCACGGGTCCTGAAAATAATTCCGGCACATACGCTGACCAATACACGTTGCCACCGGACAGAAGAGATTGCCTTGCAATACTAAGGATCTTCCCCCGTTTGTCCCAGGCCAAAGCCCCACTCACGGAACATATTAAGTATGCATACTATTCAAATTTGAGGGAAGTAAAGAATTCCATACTCGCGCCAAAAATGCAGAAAATTTTAACGATTGGTCCGGAGCGATAGTACCAAGGACAGATTCTGACACGCAATCGCGCTCAATCAGCCTCTTTCACATACATCTGATTGTGCAGCGCGGCCTTCAGCACCGCGTGGGCTGTGGTTTCCACAGACAGCGCCTCTCTGGCCCCATCGGAAGGTTTCTTCGTAGAACCACGCTAAGGAAGAACTTTCAGCGAACAAATTTAGGTTCCCCAGTCTCTGGCGGGCCTGATGTTCAGGGGTCGCGCAATTTTGCGGTCAGCGGCTCCAGAATGCCAGTCG